>JABWAN010001092.1 GCA_013361015.1 Candidatus Zhuqueibacterota bacterium
TCGCCAGGTCAATAATTTTGCCTCATACATTCAAGACGAGATCACCGTTACTCCGCGCTTAACGCTCACCACCGGGTTGCGGCTCGATTACAACGTGCTCGTGCACGGCAAACGGCAGAGCCAAATCAGTCCCAAGCTCGCCGCGGTATATGAAGTGCGCGACAACATTGCGTTGCGCGCGCTCGCAGGCCAGGCCTTTCGCGCGCCTTCGATCGCCGAGCGTTTCTTTCAAAAAGAAATTAGCGGCAACACTTCCTTTGTTCCCAACCCCGAGCTTAAAGCCGAGCGCATGAATTCCGTTGAAGTCGGCGGCCGTGCACAAATCGACCGGTGGTTCGAAGTGGACGCGGCGTATTTTCACTATCGCTATCGCGACATGATTTACTGGGTCGCACTCCCGCAGGAAATCGGGCAGCTCGAGCCGATCTTTCAAGTGCGCAATTTGAATCGCGCGCTCATGCAGGGCGTGGAAGTCGGCGTGAATGTTTATTGGCGGCCGCATTTGCACCTGCGCGGCGCTTACACGTATTTGGATGCCAAAGACCGCTCGGAAAATCGCACGGATGATTTGCTGGCTTATCGCATTCGGCACGCGTTCAATTTCGGCGCGAATTGGCGCTGGCAAAAATATGAGTTGAATTTCGACGGCCGCTACAACGGCCGCGTCGAAGAAGTTTTTCTCTATCCCAACGACGAGCCTGAAGCCTATGTGCTCTTGAACGCAAAAGCCACGGCGCGTTTCTTCAAAGGCTTCGCGTTTTCAGTGGGCTGCAACAATTTGCTCGATACGCAATACGAAGAGCTGGCGCGCTACCGCATGCCCGGCCGCCATTGGATAACGAGCGCGAGTTGGGAGTTCTGAAATGGAGTGAGGGATCGCTGGATTGATACGCCATCCCTATGACTGTTCAGTTAAATTTAGCCACAGAACCACACGGAATTGCACGGAATGAAATCGTGCGTATCTACTGTTGCTTTGAAATTCGTCCAATTCAGTAATACAAACCGACAACCTCGTGCTTTTTTAGCAAAGCTTTTTCTGTGTGATTCTGTGGCATTTTTTAGCTGAACGGTCACGAGGCTTCCATCTAAAAGCTGAAAAAGGTTCGGCGGAGACAATTCATGAACGCCATCATGCAGAATTTCATCTCTCACATTCCCATTCTCACCACTATCTTCGCGCTCGTGTTTGCGCTTGAAGTGTTGCGGCGCTATCGCACCAAAGGCAAAGGCACGCATCTGTTGTGGTGGGCCGCGGGCATGCTCATGTACGGCGCCGGCACTTTCGCCGAAGGCTTCGTCACATTGTTCGGTTGGAATGAAACCATCTTTCGTTGGTGGTATATCACCGGAGCCTTGTTGGGCGGCATGCCGCTCGCGCAAGGCACGGTGTATCTGCTCATGAAACGCAAACTCGCGGATCGCCTCACGTTCACGGTCGTGCCCATCATTCTCATCGCTGCGGCGTGCGTGCTGCTCTCGCCGATTGATTTTGCCCTCGTCGAGCCGTATCGTCTCTCCGGCAAAGTTTTGCAATGGCAATGGGTGCGGCTCTTCAGTCCTTTCATCAATACCTACGCTTTTGTCTTTTTAGTCGGCGGCGCAATTCTATCCGCATATCGTTTTCATAAGAATCACAACACGCGCCATCGTTTCATCGGCAATGTTTACATCGCCCTCGGCGCGCTTCTGCCCGGCATCGGCGGCACGTTCACGCGCTTCGGCTACACCGAGGTGCTGTACGTCACCGAACTGCTCGGCATTGTTTTGATCTATGTGGGATATCGGTTTTGCATTCGTACGCCGCTCGCGGCGCAAACCAGAACCCAGCACACCGCCGCTTTTGCGGAGCAGCACGCATGATTCAGCCTTCCACTTCAAAAGCTCCTGCCTAGATTTGCTTTTGCAATCCCCGCCTTGATTCTTTATATTGCCCGCGCCAAAAAATGCTTGGCTGCGCTATGATCTATTTGGGATGCTCCTCTTAGAAATGTCATTCTGAAAGAATCTTCCCTCGCGCTGAATACACTTCTAAAAAAGAGTAGATTCCAGTGTTCGGGAAGGTTCCTATGGAATAACAATGGCGAGGACGCTGTTTC
>JABWAN010001093.1 GCA_013361015.1 Candidatus Zhuqueibacterota bacterium
GCGGCTGCATCCGTTTGCCCCCGCGGATCAAACGCAGGGCTATCAGATATTGTTTCAACAGCTGGAGTCCTGGCTGGCCGAGGTGACCGGATTTGCCGGAATCTCGTTGCAACCCAATGCCGGTGCGCAAGGCGAATACACCGGGCTTTTGGTCATTCGTGAATATCACGAGCGCCGCGGGCAGAGCCATCGCCAAGTGTGTTTAATTCCCTCCTCCGCGCACGGCACCAATCCCGCGAGTGCGGTGATGGCGGGCATGGAAGTCGTGGTTGTGCGTTGCGATGACAAAGGCAACATCGAGGTCGCGGATTTAAAAGCGAAAGCCGAGCAACATCGCGCGCGGCTGGCAGCCTTGATGGTGACCTATCCTTCCACGCACGGCGTGTTTGAGGAAGCCATCAAAGAAATTTGCGCCATCGTGCATGCGAACGGTGGGCAAGTTTACATGGATGGTGCGAACATGAACGCGCAAGTTGGGCTGTGCCGCCCGGCGGAATTGGGCGCGGATGTTTGCCATATCAATTTGCACAAGACATTTTGCATTCCGCACGGCGGCGGCGGCCCGGGCATGGGCCCGATTGCCGTGGCCGCGCACCTCGCGCCGCATCTTCCGACACATCCGATTATCGCTACCAGCGGAAAAGAAGGAGTCGGAGCAGTTTCTGCGGCGCCATGGGGCAGCGCGGATATATTGCTCATTTCGTGGGCCTATATTGCGATGATGGGCGCCGAAGGTTTGACGCAGGCAACGAAGTATGCGATTCTCAATGCGAATTACATGGCGAAGAAGTTGGAACCGTATTATCCCGTGCTGTATAAAGGTGTGAACGGCCGCGTGGCGCACGAGTTCATTCTCGATATGCGGCATTTCAAAGCGAGCGCAGGCATCGAAGTGGAAGATCTCGCGAAGCGTTTGATGGATTACGGCTTCCACGCGCCCACGGTTTCGTTCCCGGTCGCGGGCACGATGATGATCGAGCCGACGGAGAGCGAATCCAAAGCGGAGCTGGACCGTTTCTGCGCAGCATTGATTGCGATCAAAAGCGAGATTGAAGAGATTGAGCAGGGGCGCGCCGACCGGCAGAACAACGTGCTGAAACATTCTCCCCACACGGCGAGCGCAGTAGTGGCGGATCATTGGGACCGTCCTTATTCGCGCGCGCAAGCCGCATTTCCGAAGCCGTGGCTGCGTGCGCGAAAATTCTGGCCTGCCGTGGGGCGCATCAACAACGCGCACGGCGACCGCAATCTGATCTGCGCTTGTCCGCCAGTGGCGGAGTATGAGGAAGAATCGGAGATGAAGGGATGAGCTGAAGGAAGCGAAGCAAGCGCAAAAGTAGACGCTGAAAATTTCGAGCGAATCAAAAGAACGCACGCGGAGGAAGGCTATTCTGCGTGCATTCTTTTTTATTGAGCGCGGCTCGTGCGTTTTTTCGTAAGCAACTTGCCAAAAGTGAGCGCGGCTCTGCCGGTCTTCTCACACACCGCCGTGCACAAACCGCAGTTGAAGCAATAGGGATAAACGTTTTCGCGCTTGGGGGAAAGCTGCAATGGACAAACGTAGTGGCAAGGCTCGGTTTGCAAATGACAGGCGCATTGCGATTCGTCATAGACGAGATGCATGGTATATTTGCAGCGAAAAACGGCAAGCATCGCACCGACCGGGCAAGCGTACTTGCACCAATAGCGCCGCGCGAGCAGCAATTCTGAAATGAGAATGAGCAGCACCAGAGCGATCTCGATTCCGAAACCCATGCCCAATATGCTTTGCGAGATCGAACTCGAAATGATGCCGGGCAGGGAGAGATAACTCAGCATTGGCAATGCAAAGAGCAACGCTGCAAGCACAAGGGCGGCGAAGAGGCTCCAATAGAGCATGGGGGAAGGATTTTTTTCTATCGGGCGGCGATGCGCGCGCAGCCAATGCGATTTCCAAAAGCGTTTGTGCAGCGCGTCGAGCCATTCGGAGAGTGTGTTCTGCGGACACATCCAACTGCAAAAAACTCGGCCAAAGATCAACGTGAGCACAACAGGCAGAATCACGCTGAGCAACAGGGGAAGATAAATTTGTTTGGTGAGCAGAATCGTTTGCAGCG
>JABWAN010000071.1 GCA_013361015.1 Candidatus Zhuqueibacterota bacterium
AGCTTGCCAAGAAATCGCCGCTTTGCCTGGAATACGTGCTCGTTCACGAGTTGGTGCATCTGCACGAGCGTTTGCACAATGAGAGATTCATCGCCCTCATGGATCAATTTCTCCCCAAGTGGCGGCTCCTGCGCGCGGAGTTGAACCGCGCACCGCTGGGGCACGCGCGGTGGGAGTGTTGAGAGAAGAGACAACAGTATGAGAGAAAAACCCCTAAATCGAGACTATGGGAGCCATCATGCAGCCCGAGAGCCTTTTGATGATTCAAAAGGCTTGTATCAAATTAGCGGTCTCTATCATGCTCATTTGCATTTCCCGGGTGGGCAAAGAAAAGATGGATGGACGCCGGTTCATGGGATTTTGGTGAACCGCTGGAATTGCTGTTGGGACTATGTTGAATTGGTGGAAAGAAGAAACTGGCTGCTGTGGCGCAATACCCAATTCCAGGAAGATTTGCGCAAGCTTCAGGAAGAGACGGGCACACAGTTTACCGATACAATAGAAATGGGACATGCGGAGGATGGGAAAGAGGTTACGCGCCGGATTCAGACTATGAACATGTTGCGGCCGTTTGCTATGGAGGCATTCTTGTCTTTGCCATTGGGTAGAAAATTTTTGGCGCGATATAAGATTCCCCATTTCGGTATAGATGAAAGCCTGCAAACGGCGACGGAAGTCGAAGCCGCTTTCGATCTGTTGCTCGACCTTGCTTATTTGAAAGGGCTGGCGGAGCGCGACGGCTGGGGATTTGATGCGGGAAATTTTGAGCGGGATCGCAGATGGTATGAATTGCACTTGGAATGGCAAAACAAGGACGCGGAATCTAGAACGCGGTACGCAGAAGGCTTTGTCGATTCCGAAGCCTATACGCAAGGGAGAAAACTAACGGCAAACCAACGCGCAAAACAGGTTGACCAGTTGCTTGCGAAAAAACGCCTTCCCACGAAGTATGTGGTTGCGTGGTCGGAAAGGAATATGCCGCAAGAAATTGATCGCATGGTATTGAACTCCATGCGCAGGAGTCACGATGAGCTTTTGCGAGAAATTAAACTGTTTGCCGGCAAGCAGCCCCTCGATGATCGCAGCAAGAAATTGCGCGATTACGAAGAGTTGTACTTGCTGGGCGTGTTTTTAAAAGCGCGCGCGAACAAAGCTTGGCTCAGGTCGCAGGAAGTGTGGCCCGCTTACAGCATGGATGGCAAACCAATCGAGGCCGGCAGCGAGTTTTATTTTCGATTTGATTATGAGGCTTCACTCGTTAAAGGAAAAGATAAGTGGTTTACGGTGCTCGAATCGCAAGTTGACCAAAAGACGCGGAACTTGCGGGAAGAGTTCTTGCAGAGGCGCAAGGATTATTTGAGCAAATCGGACTCAAACTTCGCAAATGCGGTCGATGAAGCATTCAAAGCCTTGAGAAGAAAGATTGCCAGCGTGATTGATTTCCGATAAAAAGGGAAGGTGGAGAAATTCTCCGGCCTGCCTGGAAATCGTGAGGCGTCGTTTTGTATTTTGCGGCCATAGTCATTGAGACTGTGGCTTTTTTGTTTTTAGAGAAACAATCCTGGGAAAGCGTATAGTCACACGTGACGAAATGGATGAGCCGAGTTGCAACTCAATGAAGCCGCGTCTGAAAGAATGACGAGCAGAGCGAAAAGCCGCAAAAGGGGAAGGTGGGAGAAATTCTCCGGCCTGCCTGGAAATCGCGAGGCTTCGTTGTGTATCTTGCGGCCACAGATATGGAAGTCGAGGCTTTTTATTTGTTAGGAGGCATCATGCCGGAAAGAGAATACCTGACTGCGAGCGAGGTCGCCAAGCTGTTGAAAGTTGCGCGCTATCGCGTTTACGAATGGGTGCGAGATCATCAAATTCCCCACTTGCGCACCGTGGGTCGCATATTGTTTGACGCGATTGAGATCGAGGCATGGCTGCGGAGGGAGCGCGGAGAACGCCAACAGGAACAAAGCGCGCCACAAGGAATGAATTGAAGCGGGCTTGAAGTAAGTGCTGCGCACAAATCCTTCTCTTGAATTTGCTGCATTGCACTCGGCGCATGAAATGTAATATCGCAAGTGCAAAACTCTGAAAGGCTTACTTGAATTTTTTAGCACCAAAAAGTACGGTGGAGCCTATTGATTACGGAAAATCTTGGAGACGAAAATGCCCAACACAGGTCGCGGTGTGACCATGAAGAAAACAATTTGCGATGATGCGCTCAGGCTTGATATGACGGAACTGCGGCGCTTGGGCTTGTTGCAACGAACGGAGAGACATGGAATTGTCTTGCGGTGGCGGCGCGGCGAGCAGGTGATTGCCCGAATGTACTGCGCCTTGAGATCGCTATCGGCGAGCGCGGCGCTGCTGCGTCTCTCCTATGATATATCGGAGACTAGTCGCGAGAGCAAGGGGTTCGATTACGAGATTTTGCTCGTGAAGTCCAAATGTTATTTCGGCGGAGTGCGCGATTGGTTCATGTGCCCGTTGAGCAAAGAAGGCAGGCCCTGCGGCCGACGTTGCCGAGTTCTATATCTGCCGCACGGTGCGCAATACTTCGGTTGTCGCTTGTGCTATGAATTGACCTACGAAAGCCGGCAGCGGCATCGCAATCGTTTTTATGAAGGCATTGCCAAACCGTGGGACAAGAGGGACAAAGCAAGAGAAAAATTGCTGCGCGCGCGCAAGCCGAAGACGATGCGCAAACTTGCCGAGCGGATTTGGCAAGCGGACATGGCGATCAAGCAATATTGCCGCGAACAAAGAATGGCTTGAATGTTCGGAACAAGCGCAGGCATCATGAAGAAGCTTAGGATTTTGTAATGATTAACCCGACCTCCTCCTATCCGGCATTTGCCGAGCAAACCGTCAACGGGAAAATGCACAGCCCATCAAACGGCCTCCACAAAGCCATTTCTGATTTCAACACGATTTTGCCTCATGACGCGAATGCGGAGAAATGCGCGCTAGGCGCGTTGCTGGGCGAGTTCGAACGGAAAGCAGAGCTCGTGCAGCGCTTGCAGCCGGAGCATTTCTATGACGAGCGCCACAGAAAGGTCTTTGCCGCCTGCGCACAAATGCTGCGCGAGAAGAAGGGCGTCGCTCTCATTACAGCGCACAATTATTTGAAGGAACGCGAGCAACTCGATGAAGCGGGTGGCGCGGCCTATCTCACGGAGATCAGCCAAAGTTTCATTTCCGCGGAGAGCTTGGAATTGTACGTGACTTTGGTGGAAGAGAAAGCGCAAAAACGCCGCATTTTTGAGACGGCTCATCGTATCGCCGAGGCCGCTAGTCATGACAGGCCGTTTGAAAGTCTTGAGCCGGAAATAGCCTCGCTGAAATCCGCCCTCGTTGCGCCAACTGTAACGGCGGGGTTCATTGATGCTATCCCCCGCGAAGGTGCGGGCAACGAGGTCATCATTGCAGACTTCGCGTTTGCCGGTTGTCTGACCACGGTCGCGGGCAGAAGCGGAGACATGAAATCGTTATACACGCAATGGCGCTTGAACAAGAGCGGCATCAAGAGCCTTTACCTTGTGAATCTTGATATGTCTTCCGATTTATTTTTTGAGCGCCAGCAACTCATGCCGAGCCGTTCAATCGTTGCCATCGAGATCAATCCCGATTCGAAGGTGCAGGCCAATTTTTCGCAAGACTTGTTTTGGAGCAGCTTGGCGAAAAAAGTGGAGGAGCACCAAGCAAAGGTTGTGGTTTTTGATACGCTCTTAGATTTCGTGCGGGGCGACTACAACCAAGCCAGCGATCTGAGCATTCCATTGCAGCGTTGCCGAGATTTCGCGCAAAAGAAAAACATTGCGCTTATTCTCTTAACCCATACCAACAAAGCAAGCTGGCGCCGAGAAGAAAGCTGGCTCTCCGATGTTTCAGATTCGCGCATGGTGATCACCAAGAGCGACCTCATATTGTTATTTCAATTGGAAAAAAGCCAGAACGGGGAGCAATTCTTTCAAATTGTCACGCACAAGAATCGTATGCAAAAACCCGCGGAGCCCGCGGTGTATGAGGTGAAGTTCGAAGAGCATGAAGAGCACCAGAGCGTTGATTACATCAAGGCTTGCCGCGCCAAACTACCTGGCTCGCCCGCGGTGCAGGCTGCTTGCAATGACCTAGCAAGCATTCTAGAGAAGGGCAGAATGTCGGCATCGGAGGTCAAAAAGATCATGGAAGAGCAGGGCCATACGGAAAAGATAACTCGCAAGGCACGGGAGCAAATTTGCAAAAAACCGCTGAACGAAGACAATGAATGGTTTTGGGAACTCAAGTAAAGCAGCCGATGCGCCCTTGCCCACTTGCCCTAGTATATATAGTCGGGCAAATGGGCAAGCACGCGGCCATCCCGCAAAGGACCTCAGGTCTTGCCCGCTTGTCCAGGTTGCCCGACTTGACCAGCATGCCCGCAGGGTGCTTGGGGTTGCAGTTCGTCAGGCAAACAAGCGCGGCGATCACCACACAATTTGTAATGCGTCTTCTTTACGAAATCTTTCGCATTCTCAACCTTTGGAGTGAATGACAACATGAACCACAACTCGCAAGAACAGCTTCATCAAGTCCAATTTGAAAGCGTGCAGACTAAGCGCCTGCTTTCCGTGGAAGAGGCGGCAACCTATCTCGGCATCGCAGAATGGACGCTGCGCGGCTGGGTCTCACGCAAACGTGTGCCCGTCGTAAAATTGGGCCGCAGAACGCTGTTCGATCCCGCAGATTTATCGGATTGGGTTGAAAAGCACAAGGTGGCCGCACGCTATGAATGAAGATCGCGAAGACTCGGCTCGCGCCACCGCGACTGGTTCGGGTTTGCGGCAAAATATTTTGAAACACTTTGATTTGGCGCTTGACTATGAAAACGGAATTTGATATAATTCGCGCACACCAACTCAAGGAAAGGTGGTGATGTTCCTTGGGTGTCTATCGCCGTAAGAGGCAAGACGGCTCTGTTCTTTGGTATATTGATTTCTACGTTGACGGCAAACGTGTGCGCGAACGAGTGGGCGAGTCCAAAACCCAAGCGAAGGCGGTTTTGCTGAAGCGCAAAGGTGAAGTCGTAAGCGGAAAGTTTCAGCTTAGGGACGCGCGCAAAACACCGCTGCTCTCCGAATTTGCCCATGACTATCTCGCATGGGCGAAGCAGCACAAACGCAGTTGGTCGCGTGACGAGCATTCGCTCAAGCACCTCCTAAAACGCCTCGGGCATCACCGCTTGGCGGAACTCGGGACGTGGGAGGTTGAGAAGTACAAAAGCGAGCGCTTGGCAGAGAAGAGCAAGCAGCAGAGCGACAAACCCGTTGCACCGGCTACGGTGAACCGCGAGTTGTCCTGTTTGAAGCGCATGTACTCGCTGGCGATCAAATGGGGCAAGGTCAACGACAATCCCGCAAAGAACGTTCAAAAAATGCGGGAGCGCGAAGGCGGACGGCGTTTGACCACGGAAGAAAAAGAGCATTTGTTGCGAGCGTGCTCGGAAGAGTTGCGGCCGTTCGTTTTAACGGCCATGCAAACCGGAAGGCGCTTGTCGGAATTGCTCAATCTGAAATGGTCGGAGGTTGCGCCGGATTTTAAGTCGATCACGATTCGCGAGCAGAAGAACGGTGAAACGCAAGTGCTTCCCGTGAGTTCATTGGTGCAAAGTTTACTCGCGGAATTGCCGCGTCGTTCGGAGTGGGTCTTCAGTTCGAAAGAAGGCGGGCAGGTAAAGTCGTTTCGCACCGCATGGGAAAATGCGGTCGAGCGCGCGAAGCTTGGTCGCTGTCGCTTTCACGATCTTCGACACACCTGGGCCTCGGAAATGGGCGAGCACACGGATTTGCGCACGTTGATGATGTTGGGCGGATGGAAGCGCATCGAGATGCCGATGCGTTATGTTCATCCCAATTCATCCCACGCGCGCGAGTGTTTGGAGAAACTTGCCGGAAAGTAGTCACAATATAGTCACAAGAGCAGAAATAGTCGCCCACGTAGTAAGCTTATAAGTCTTTGTTCGGCAAACTTTGCCGGGGTGGTGAAACTGGTAGACGCGCTGGACTCAAAATCCAGTGGGAGCGATCCTGTGCGGGTTCGAGTCCCGCCCCCGGCACGAATAAGAAGGCGAGTCAATTGTTGGCTCGCCTTTTTGCTTTTTGCGCCGCCTCAAACCGTCGTAGGGCTTCTTGGGCATCAATGGATGCGAAGCACGACGCCTGCCCATACACCTCAAACTTCAGCATCGCGTCGAGTGCTTGCTCGAAAGTCTGCTGCAAGCCTTTCTTGATCAACCGCAACGCGAGCGGAGATTTCTCGGCAAGTTCGGCGGCTAGCGTGAGAGCTTGCGGCATGAGTTCCTCATCGGCTACGACATGATTCGTTAAGCCGAGCGCAAGTGCTTCATGCGCTGAAATCATGCGGCCGGTCATGAACAACTCCGCAGCCTGCGCCGGTCCAACGAGGCGCGGCAGAAAGTAGGTGCAGCCGAGATCGGGGTGCAAACCAATTCGAATGAACGCGAAGCTGAGGCTCGCAGATTGCGCCATGAGGCGAATAGCGCACGCGAGAGCGAGGCCCGCGCCGCCACCCACCGCTGCGCCATTCAATGCCGCAATCACTGGCTTATCAGCGCTGTGAATCATCTCGACGACTTCACTTCCAGTTGTGACCAATACCTTGCCGCGCTCCAAATCTTTTTCTGTAACGAGCGTGTTGAGATACTTCACGTCCGCGCCCGCGCAGAAGCCTTTGCCATTGCCGGTGAGAATAATAACGCGCACTTCGTCATCGGTCAACAACTCGCGCAACGCCACGGGAATTTCTTGCACCATCACGGCCTCGAACGCATTCAACGTTTCGGGGCGATTGAAGCGCAAGATGCCGGCAGCGTTTTGTTTTTCGAGGTGGAGGTATTGGTAGGTCATATTCAGCCTCTAGTTTTTGGCATTGCGTGCGACGTACTTCTAAAGTGCGTCGCACATACCAGCTCAAAATCCCGCCACATAATTTCTCTGCACTTCTTCCTTACTCAACGCACGGCTGTAAATCGCGACGAGATAAAGCTCGCCGAGCCACGGACGATCTCCCGTCAATTCATTCGCCAACGCGAATTTACAACCATCGTCCCAGTTGCCGAAGCTGCCGCCGACTTGCGGGCGACTCGTCGAGTCCGCGCCGTTCAAATAAAATTTAATATTGCCCGCTTGATCGCGCGTGAAGACCACGTGCGAAACCTCCGCCACGGTGGAGCGCTCTTGCGCGAGTTGCGTGGCGTTGTCGTCGGTGGACGTGGTGCGCAAGCGCATTTGCAAACGGTTTTGCGAGGTCTGGCCCAATGTGAAGTTGCGTTTGCTCGCGTCCAGCGAAAGCGTGACGATTCGGCCCGGACTTTGGTTCGCCGGAACGCTTGCGGCGCGTTTGAGCCACGCTTCGATGGTAAGTTCATTCGAAGCTTTCATCTTCGTCATCAAGCGCACCGGCGCTGTTGTTCCTTTCAAAATCACCGGCGCGTTGAGGCGCACGCCGGGATTGAGCCACGTGATCGGCTCCGTTTGATTGCTGAGATTCTCCAGCACGAGATCGAGCGTCGCGCCGGTGCCGGCGAGATCGTGAATTCTTTTGCCTTCGGTTTCGGTGAAAGTATACAGCGCTTGCAAACCTTCGAGCACGCGCGGCGAGGGCAACACTTCCACGCGCACTTCGTCACTCACGGGCGCGGCTTCGGCGTAATCTTGCGCGCTCAAACGCAGCACATATGTTCCGCTTTGAATGAAACGCGCTTGCGTGAAGGGCGAGCGGAAATCAACGAAGCTCACCGGACCGGGGCCGCTCACTTTTTCCCACTTCAAAGTCAATGCGCTCGGAGGATCGGGCAAGCCGTCGTCGCTCACCGTGCCTTCGAGTTCGGCGAGCGTCGGCAACGTGATGGTTTGATCCGCGCCCGCATCAACGCTCGGCGCGGCGTTCGCGGTGATCGTCAACTCTGCCTCACTCTTGAGTTGAATGCCCGTGCCTTTCGTTTCTACTGTGAGCTTCAAAACATACACGCCATTCTTTGAAAACTGCGCCGTTGTTTCAAGCGCGTTCGCGTCGCTGAAAATTACTTCGCCCGGCCCGCTTACTTTCGACCATGTGCGCGTGACCGTGCCGCTCGGATCACCCAAACCGAGTTCGACTTCTTCTCCGCGCAATTTTGCTTCACTTGGCAGAGTCTCAATCAACGCTTCGGCACTCGCGCGAATGACAGGGGTTTGGTTTGCATAAATCGTGGTGCGCGCCGTGGCAGGAGGGAGGTGGCCGTTGTCAACACTCAACTCGAACTCATATTCGCCATAAACCGGAAGGCTCACTTCGGTTTCGAGCGCATTCGGATTTTGCATGCTCGCCGCGCGCGGCCCGGAAATTTGTCGCCAAGTGATCGACAAATTCTTTGGCGCGTTCTCATCGCCGAGTCCGTCGCTTGCAATCGTGCCGCGCAACATTGCTTTGTTTGGCATGATCACGCGTTGCGTTTCGCCTGCGTCGATGATCGGGGATTGATTGACGATCACCGTCAACTCATCGCTCGTCGAGAGTTGGCCGTCGGAAGCGGTGAGTCGCAACACGTAGCGACCGAAATTCGAGAATATGGCTCGCGCAGTGAGCGCGTTGGCATTTTCGAACTCCACGCTCGTCGGGCCGCTGGCTTGCGTCCACGTAACGTTGAGCTGCGGCAGAGCCAAACGATCATCAATGAGCTTGCCGTTGAGCAAAGCTTTTTCGGGCAGATTGACGATCATGTTCCCGCCCGCGCTCACCACCGGCGGCAAATTCGTGTCCGCCCCGAACTCGAAATTCTGTTTCACTTCATTCGCCGTGAGCGCGCGCGAATAGAGCGCGACCAAATGAAACTCGCCGCTCCACGCGCGGTCGAGAGCGCTGTTCGTCGCCAACTCGTTGCCCAATGCCAAAACAAAATTTTTGTTCCAATTTGCAAACGTACCTTTGAGGCTGCGCTGTGTAACTTCATTACCGTCGATAAAAAGTTTCACCACGCCGGAAGCTGCGCGCGTACACACGACGTGCGTGAGCGCATTCGTCGCAACAATGCCGCCGGCGAGCGCTTTATCGCTCGCGTTGTTGTTCGTCATGCTTGTGCGAATCGCCGCGTAGTATTGCCGGCCGCGTTGTCCTAAAATGAGATTGCGCTGATCGACGCCGGCAGACAATGTGATAATGCGCGCCAAGCCGGATTGATTCTCGCTCGCAGGCTTGAGCCAGGCTTCCATCGTCAACTCATTGCTCGCTTGCATCGCCTCGATCAATGCCGCAGCGCTCGCGTTCGTTTGCACGATCGTCGGTTCTTGCAGCGCGAGGCCGTCATTCACCCAAATGGCTTTGCTTTGATCTTGAATCAACAACGGCAAACGCGCATGAACCGAAGCCACGTCGTTGATCACCAGGCCTTGCCCTTCTTTGAAAACGTACAACGCATGCAAATCGCGCGTGACGCGGCCCTCCACAGAGATCGTCAGCTCGTCGCTCACTTCGAACGAGCCGTTGTTGACCGTGAGCCGCAACAGATACGAGCCGCTCTTTGTGAAGCTTGCGCTCGTGCTCAAACTTTCATCATCACTGAAATTCACTTTGTCCGGCGCATCGACCACGGACCATTTCACTTTAATCTCGCCGCGATTGGGATCGCCGAGGCCGTTATCAAACACCGCCCCCGTGAGCAGCGCGTGCACGCGCGGCAAAATTTCTTGATCGAACCCCGCAAAAATTTCCGGCGGGCGATTGACCACGATTTCAATATCATCACTCACCGCGAACAAACCGTCATTCACAGTCAGGCGCAATTTATAAAGGCCGCGTTCGCTGAAACTCGCCGATGTGATCAACGCGTGTTTATCAACAAAAGCAACGGCGCCCGGCCCGCTCAACTTTTCCCAGACTATAAAAAGATTTTCGAGGAGCTGGCGATTGTTCAACAGCGTGCCTTGCAATTCGAGCGCGCCGTTGATGATGGTGACGTGATACTCCGGCCCGGCGTCAACCGTCGGCAACGCGGGCACGCTTTCGGTGTCAACGTGCGCATCATCGCGCTGCGAAGGAGCAGTCTCTTCCGAAATGCCGTAATACAAAGCCATATATTGCACGATGGCCTCGCTGTGCGGCTGCAATTCGGGATGATAGGTTTTGATTGTGTCGCGAATCGCTTGCGCAAATTCGTTGAAGCGCGTGAGCTTGTTTACGACGAATGGTTCGAGTAATTTGATCAATTCATAATTGCTGTCGAGGTCGATTTCTTTCATTGCGCGTTCGAGCGGCGGCGCAGTCGCGTCGTCAAACTCCGGCAGAATGCGGCTCACAAAAGTCACGCGATGCATCACGCGCCAACACGCGGGCTTCTTTTCCGCTTGCCGCGCCTCGCGCAACGCCACTGCGCTCGGGTCATCGCTTTGTTCAAGCCAAATGGGATCGATCACTTTGTTGAAGAACATATCGAAGTTGTCGGTCTTGGGTTCGAGATAAAAAGTGAGAAAGCGATACGCATCCACTTTGCCCGGCTGTTTCACGGGCTTGGGATTGCGCGGATCGCTGAGATCGATCACCACCAAACCGTTCTCATCGCGTTTGTTGATGTCGCGTTCGACTTTATCGACGTTGAGCTCGATGCCGAACGTCTCTTCGGAATCTTCGCTCTTCTTCACGGCGAGATTGAGATGGCCGCCGAACATGAGGCTGAAATCGAACTTCGCTTGCACGCCGAACACTTGCACGTCGATATTCAGAAACCCGCCCGCCAAACCTTTGAAAGCATACGCGCCGCCCGTGGTCTCTTGCCAAACTTGCATCGTCTCTTGCGTCTCCGCGAACATGCCGCCGTCCGCAGTCCACACATACGTGTTCACAAGATTACGCTTCTCCAACGTCGGCAACTTTTCGCGCAAACGGCCGCTTGCCAAATCCGTTGATGAGCCATACAAACCTTCCTGACGACGACCGCGCGCGCCCGCGTCGAATTGCTCGTAATACGTGCGCAACTCTTCTTCTTCACGCTGAATGCGATTCTTCAACGCATATGCTTCGATCGGCTTGAAGTAGCTGCTATCGGGACTGTAGGTGAGCGCGTTGGGATAATTCGGATCGGGCGCGAATCCAATCTTGCCGTCGAGCGTGCCTTGCTTGGTGTAACGCGGATCGATGGGAAAATGAATAATGTTCCAATCTTTCGGAATATCCGGATTGGGCCGCATTTGAAATGCGACGAGCGCGTTGTTGTGTTGCAAACGCAGCGCGAACACGTCCGCCGTTTCCGATTCCACCAACGCCAAGCCAACGTTATCCGGCAGAAAGCGGCGGCCGAGTTGCGGATGCGCTGCCTCACGTTCAAAGAAGCCGCGCAATTCAAGGCTCGTGGCTTTGTTCATCGACCAACCGCTGCCCACGCTCGCTTCACTCAGCCAATTGAGCGCAAGCTCGAAATTCGCTTTGAGTCCTCCGGTCACTTCGGCTTCGAGCACTTCGGTGAGCACGATCGGCGCAGTGGGAATCACCGGCGTGCTCGTGAACACTTGCGCGCCGCCGCCGAATTGCGCAGAAAGCTCCGCTTGCATATCAAAGCCGCTGTCTTTGTCCGCAGAATAAGTGAACGTATTCTTTTTCGCTTCTTTTAATTCGATCTTGCTCGCCTCGTTGTAATCGTCAATGTCGCCGATAATGTCCACCGAGCGCGTGGTGAGATTCTCGCTCGGCACCGGCGGCGCGCCTTCGATGAAGCCCTTCAATTGCGGCGCGAATTGCACTTGTCCGATCCATTCCGTCACGAGATTGCCGACTTTGAAGCCGGCGACGAG
>JABWAN010000072.1 GCA_013361015.1 Candidatus Zhuqueibacterota bacterium
GCAAATTCTTGCGGAATCACTTTGCACAACGCCAGCAGCGGCGCATGCTCCCACTGCCGTTCGTTTTCACCGACAACATCGTACAAGCGGCTCGTGATGATTTCAAAACGCAGCCCCGCGTTCTCGCGCTTCTGCTCCAATGCCTGCGCGAGATAGAGCAATTCATTGAAATTCGAGTTCAGACTTTTCTCAAATGATCTGGACTTTGAATATGAATCTTCCTGCTCATAACAAGCAATACTCCTCATGTATACCACAGCCTCGGGCATGAAGCCTTTCGCCTGCAAATCTTCCACAAGCCTGGCATAATCTTCGACCTTCTCAGGTTGAACGACATAATTACGTTCATCAATCTGCGTGAACACCTCGCCCAGATGGACATGTGCAACACAGTGGCCTTGTTCCTCCAATCGCGCGCCAAGTTGGGCGGCGAGGCCATACGCATCGTCAAAGAGCAACCAGCGCTCGGCGGTTTGCGCGTCGATTGAAGTAGCGGAGGCGTCCCCGCCTGCCATTGCAGTCTGGAAGACTGCGCTACGCGCGCGTTCAGGCAACGGCGTGCGTTTCCATGAGGGCACATAAAACCATTCGGCAATATCGGCTTTTTTGCCTCGCACAACTTGCCTCGCGCTTGCTTCTTTTTCAATGCGCAACAACTTCACTTCGCGTTGAAACGGATAGGTCGGCAACACGAGGCGACGCTGCGTTTGACCCGCGTGCAAACCGCTCCAATTCACTTCCGCACCGTGCGTGTACAACTTCGCCAATGTGCTCAATGCAATTTCCCACTCGTCTTTTTGTTTCATCAAAGACGGCAGCCAATTCGCGCCTTGTTTGGGCAGGCTTGCGCGTAGTGTGTCATTGAGCATCGAAGTCGGTCCGATTTCGATAAAAAAATCCACGCTTTGCTTGTACGCCGTTTTGAAGGCTTCGGTAATATCCGGCGAAGTTTGCAAATGGCCGATCCAATAATTCGGCAGCGTGAGCTCGCCTTTCTTCGCGACTTTGCCGGTCAAACTCGCAATCGCCGTGAGGCGCGGCGCTTGATATGGCACCGCATGCGCGTGTTGCTCGAACTCTTGTTGCAAGCGCTCCCTCTCACTCTGTGCTTTTTGCACGCGCGCTTCATTCCAACGCGCACGCAACGCGAGCAAGCCGAGCGCGTCTTCGATGCGCATCACACCCGCAACAACTGCCGAAGCATATTCGCCGGTTTCATGTCCCAATACCACGCCCGGCGACGCCCCCCACGACTTCCACATTTCCGCAAGGCTCACTTCCAGCGCGAAGAGCGCGGGCTGCGCGCACAAACGAATCGTGGCCGCGGGAAACTTCTTCGCCGCGTCTTCGGCATAGAGCACCTCGCACAATGAAACTTGCAACGACTCGCGGCCGGCGGCATCACATTGCTCGAAAGTTTTGCGAAACACGGGTTGCGTTTCAAACAGGCGTTTGCCCATGCCGAGATATGCGCCGTGACTCGCGAACAGAAAGCCGAGCTTGAGACGATTGAAGCTTTCGAGCTTATTGCGAATGAATGACGGCGTTTCTTCGCCAGCTATAAACGCTGCCAAACTCGCGCGCGCTTGTTCGAGATTCGCAGCCGTAATCGCTAGCCGATGCGAAAAGTGCGAGCGTCCGGCGTTTGCAGTAAAGCAGAAGTCCGCGAGATTGGTTTCAGTCTGTTCGCCCAAATGGCTTTCATATCGCACCGCCAATTCTTTGAGCGCACTTTCAGTCTTCGCCGACAGCGCGAGTAAATGGCGCATGGAGCGTGGAGCATGGGGCGTGGAGCTTTGTCCCTCGCCTTTTGGCTCCGTCACTTCGTTTTCCTTTTTGGCTCCTTCTAAAACGAGGTGCGCATTCGTGCCGCTCAGCCCGAACGCGCTCAGGCCCGCAATGCGGCGCTGATTGTACGCCGGCCACACCGTGCGCTCCGTGGGAATCTTCATGCGCCAATCCTCAAGCGCGATTTGCAGATTGATCTTTTTGAAGTGCAGATGCTGCGGAATCTCCGCGTGCTGCAACGCGAGCACGAGCTTGATCAAACCTGCCACGCCCGAGGCCGCTTCAAGATGGCCGAGGTTCGATTTCACAGTGCCGATGAAAAGCGGCTCGTCCGCTTTGCGATTCGCGCTCATCACATTCGACAGCGCGCGCGTTTCAATCGCATCGCCGAGCGCGGTGCCGGTGCCGTGCGTTTCGACAAAACTTACTTCATGCGGCTGCACGTTCGCGCTCGCCAATGCCGCGCGAATCACGGCCTCTTGCGCGGGCCCGTTCGGCGCGGTCATGCCGCTGCTGCGTCCGTCTTGATTCACCGCAGAGCCGCGAATGAGCGCGAGCACGTTATCGCCGTCCGCAATGGCCTCCGACAATCGTTTGAGCAACACCACGCCGCAACCGTCGCTGCGCACAAAGCCGTCCGCGCTTTCATCAAACGTTTTGCAGCGACCATCCGTCGCGAGCATGCGCGCTTTGCAAATGTTCACTTGCCACGCGGGCGAGAGCAACACGTTCACGCCCGCGACGAGCGCCATGTTGCTCTCACCGTTGCGCAAGCTTTGACACGCAAGATGTGCGGCCACCAAAGAAGAGGAACAGGCCGTGTCCAACGTCATGCACGGCCCTTGCAACCCGAACGAATAAGACAAACGGCCCGCGGCGTAACTATATCCGCCGCTCGTGCCCGAAAAAGAATCGGCCTGCGCGGCATCGCCATGTTGTGCTTGCATGAGCGTGTGCTCGAAACTGCTCATGCCGAGAAACACGCCCGTGCGCGAGCCGCTGAGTTTATCGGGCGCAATGCCCGCGTGCTCGAATGCTTCCCAAGCGACCTCGAGCAAAAGCAGTTGTTGCGGATCCATGGTTTGCGCCTCCCGCGGCGCAATGCCGAAAAATTGCGGATCAAACGCCTCCGCTTGCTCGATGAACCCGCCAAAGCGACAATACATTTTGCCCGGCGCTTCAGGGTCGGGGTCGTAGTATTGTTGGAGATCCCAACGCGAGGCCGGCACTTCGGTGATCGCGTCAATACCGTCGTGCAGCGCGCGCCAATACGCGTCGAGATCATTCGCGCCGGGGAAACGGCACGCCATGCCGATGATGGCAATCGGCTCGTCGTGGGCAATGACGTGCGTGCTCGTCGGCGTTGCGGCTTTTTCTTCATCAAACAAAAGCGCTTCTTTTAAAAGATACTTGCACAGCGCTTCGAGCGTGGGAAAATCAAAGAGCAAAGTCGAGGGCAGAGTTTTGCCGGCGGCGAGCGCGAGCGCATTGCGTAGTTCGACCGCCATCAATGAATCAAGGCCCATCTCTGCAAGCGGCTTTTGCGGATCAATCGTGCTGGCCTCGAGACCGAGAACTTTCGCGGCCTGCTCCGCAACGAAACGCGCGAGAATTGCTTCGCGCTCGCTCGCCATCGCTTCTTCCAACGCGATGAGTAATTCACTCTTCTCCGAACTCGCGTTTTGTGCATTTGAAGGAGACAGCGCATTCAAATGTTCGAGCAAAGGCCGGCGCGCTTTCACTTCGAGCACGGGCTTGAACGTGCTCCAATCAACGTTGGCAATAATTTTTTGCGTGGCCGTTGAGGCCAAAAGCGTTGCGAGCGCATTGAGCGCCTGCGCACGCGGAAGCGAGTATAATCCCATACGCGTCAAACTCGCTTGCGCTTCACGCGAGGCCATGCTTTCGCCTTCCCATTGCGCCCAGTTTAGGCTGATTGCGGGCAAACCCAGTGCGCGGCGATAGTGCGCAAAACCGTCAAGGAAATGATTGGCCGCAGCATAATGCGCCAAACCTTGCGAGCCCCAAATGGCGGAGACGGAAGAATAGCACACGAAGAAATCGAGCTCGAGAGTTTGCGTCAGTTCGTGCAAAAGCCATGTGCCCGTGACTTTGGGCTTGAGCACGTTGCGCAAAAGTTCGGGCGACATTTGTTGAATCGGCGTTGCTTGCGAGACGCCCGCAGCGTGAATGACGCCGCGCAGAGCGGGCAACGTTGCGGGCAAACTTTGCCATGCTTGCTGCACCTCTTCTTCATTGCCCACGTCGGCTTTGGCAATGTGAATCGTGGCGCCGAGTTTTTCCATTTCACGAATGGTGTTGATCGCGTTGCCGAATTTTTCTTGTGTTAAAGCTTCATCCCAAAATTCACGCGCAGGCAAGCCGGTGCGGCCCGTGAGCACGAGATAGCGCGCGCCTTTATTCACGAGCCAGCGCGCCGCGACCAATCCCAAATTGCCGAGGCCGCCGGTGATGAGATAACTCGCGTCGCCGTGAATGACGAGTGGCTTGGTTTCGATTTGTTTATTGAGAACGAGTCGCGCAACGTAACGCTTGTCTTCGCGCAGCGCGATTTGATCTTCGTCTTCGGCGCTATGCAACTCCGCTAAAATTTGCGCGGCTTCGTTTGGGTTTGAAAAAAGCTCGAGGTCGATAATGCCGCCCCACAACTCAGGATGCTCCAATGCGAGCACGCGCGCGAAACCCCAGAGCGGCGCTTGCGCAAGTTGTATTGCAGGCATCCTGCTTGGCGACTCTGTTCTTGGCGACGTCACTTGCGCGGATGGATTTTCCGCAGGCAAAGATGACTGCGCTACGGGTTGCGCGCCGCGCGTAATAAACCACACGCGCGGTTTGCTCGCGAGTTTCGCTTTATACAAAGCCTGTGCGAGCAGAAGCGCGCTGCCCGTGCTCAAATCATGGGCGGCTTCTAATCCAAACAAAGAGGCTTTTGCTTCTGTTGCCAAACTCCACGCATGCACCACGCCGGCGAGAGTCGTGTTGCTCTCTGCAAAGTGTTGCAAGAGACGTTCGTAATTTTCCGCGGCGGTGGGGTTGAGATAGAAATGTCCTTCCGGCGTTTGTTGAAACTCTTCTCCGGCAAAAACCAAAATGGCGCGCGCACCGTGTTGCGCCATTTCTTGCGCGAGTTGCATGCTCAATTGCGAGCGCTCGGCAAAGATCAACCAAGTTGTTGAAGGCGGGAGCACCACATTTTGCGCACGCCGCGGCCGTTCTTGCCAGTTGATTTCGTAGAGCCAGTCTTTGAGCGTGTCTGCGGCGCTTTTCGTTTTGCGAGAGGCGCTTTCTTCAAACCAGAAACGCTCGCGTTTAAAAGCATACGTCGGCAGCGACACCGCAACACGCGCTTCCTCGCGATGGAAATTATTCCAATCAATCTCGACGCCGTTGACGTGCAGGCCGGCGAGGCTTTTGAGCATTTGCAGTTCATCTTCCTGGCCTTTGCGCAATGAAGGCAGCCACACGCCAAAACCTTCGGGCAAACACTTCGCACCCATGCCGAGCAAATTGGGATGGGGACCGAGCTCCACGAAGATTTTACAGCCCTGCTCGTGCAGCGTGCGCATCGAGTCGGCAAAGCGCACGGCCTCGCGGAGATGGCGTTTGTAGTAAGTGCGAGGATTGAAGATCGAGGATTGAGGATTGAGGATTGTGGATTGTGGATCGCGCTCTGCCATCTTCAATCCTCTATTCTCGAACTTCAACAACTGTGCGGTGAGATTGGAAATAATCGGAATCTTCGGCTCATGAAACGTGACCTCGCTCACGACCTTTTCGAACGCGTCGAGCATCGGCTCCATCAACGGCGAATGAAACGCGTGTGAGACGGTGAGCGCTTTGCTCTTCACACCCTGCGCTTCGATCTTCTTTACGATCTCCTCGACCGCGGTTTTCTCGCCGGAGATGACGACGTTGGTGGGATCGTTGATCGCGGCAATACTCACGCGATCTTCATAGCCGACCAAAGCCGCGGCGGCTTTTCTTTCTTCCACAAAAAGCGCGACCATGGCGCCGTTTTGAGGGAGCGCTTGCATCAAGCGGGCGCGTGCGGCAATCAGCTTCAAGCCGTCTTCCAAAGAAAACATGCCGGCCACGCACGCGGCAACGTATTCGCCGACGCTATGCCCAAGCACGACGCTCGGCGTGACGCCCCATGACTTCCACAGCTCCGCGAGGGCGTATTCAATCGCGAAGAGTGCGGGTTGGGTGTAGGCGGTTTGATGCAGCAAGTGGTTTGTGTTCCGTGATCGGTGATCAGTATTCAGTGGCGACTGATGGCTGATCATTGAAAACTGATCATCGTCTACTGATGACTGATCACTGAACACTGCGTGCAACAGCGGCACGTCAAGATATGGTCGCAGCAATTCCTCGCAGCGCTGCAAGGCGGCGCGGAATACGGGCTGGGTTTGATAAAGCTGCTTGCCCATGTCGAGATATTGCGCGCCTTGTCCGGTGAAGAGAAACGCAATCTTCGGACGCACTGCCGTGTTTTTCGCCACGCCCGTGATGATCGATGAAGAGGATTTGCCGCGAGCAAACTCCGTCAATTGTTCGCGCGCATGCGCACATGACTCCGCGAGCAATGCCAAACGGTGTTCGAAACGCGAACGTTTGGTGTTCGCAGTGAAGCACACGTCCGCGAGCGCATGTTCTTCGAACACACTCGACTCCGCATAACGCAGCGCGAGTGCGCGAAGAGATTCTTCATTCTTGGCGGAGAGAGTGAGCACGCGGAGCATGGAGCTTGGAGCTTGGGGCATGGAAATTTGCCCTTCACCACTTGGCTCTTTGACCAACTTCTCTTTGTTGGCACCTTGCAGTATGACGTGCGCATTCGTGCCGCTAAATCCGAACGAGCTAACACCCGCGAGGCGCTTGTTGTGATTTGCGGGCCAGGGCACAAGCTGCGTGGGGATGATCGCAGGAATATGATCAATCGCTATGTGCGGGCTGAGTTTTTTGAAATGCAAATGCGCAGGAATTTCGGCGTGATGCAAAGCGAGCACGACTTTGATCAAGCCCGCGATGCCGGCTGCGGCTTCGAGATGGCCGAAGTTGGTTTTCGCGGAGCCGACATAAAGCGGATGTTCGCGGCCACTGCGCATGATTTCACCGAGCGCGCGCATTTCAATCGGATCGCCGAGCGCAGTGCCCGTGCCGTGCGCTTCAACGTAGCTCACTTCATTTGCGGCGACTTTCGCGTTCGCCAATGCTTGTTGAATCACGGCTTCTTGCGCCGGCCCATTCGGTGCGGTGAGGCCGTTGCTCTTGCCGTCTTGATTCACCGCGCTGCCGCGAATGAGCGCGAGAATGTGATCGCCGTCGCGCTCGGCATCGGAAAGACGCTTGAGCACAACGATGCCGCAACCTTCGCCGCGCACGTAGCCGTCCGCGGCTTCATCAAAAGTTTTGCAGCGACCGTCGGGCGCGAGCATGCGCGCTTTGCAGAAATTAATCGTGACTGCGGGCGAAAGCATCGTGTTCACGCCGCCGGCCAGCGCGAGCTGCGTTTCGCCGTTGCGCAAACTTTGACAAGCAAGATGCACCGCGACCAATGACGAGGAGCATGCGGTATCAACGGCGAGACTCGGGCCTTGCAAGCCCAGCGTGTACGACAAACGACCGGAAGCAACGCTGAACGCATTGCCCGTGCCCGCATATGCGTCGATGCTGTTTTCATCAACATGATGCGCTTGCGCCTGCGAATAATCGTTCGTGCTGAGGCCGAGATACACACCGGTCAAGCTGCCATGCAATGTTTGCGGAACAATATTCGCGTGTTCGAGCGCTTCCCACGCAACTTCGAGCAGCAAACGTTGCTGCGGATCCATACTTGCGGCCTCGCGCGGCGAGATGCCGAAGAAACGCGGATCAAATTTATCCACGTCATCAATGAAGCCGCCATGACGCGCGTACATTTTGCCGGGTGCTTCGGGATTGGGATCGTAATATTCGGCGAGGTCCCAGCGTTCGGAAGGAACTTCGGTGATGGCATCGCGGCCCGCGCGGAGGAGTTCCCAATATTCTCGCGGAGAGTTTGCGCCGCCGGGAAAACGGCAGCCGAGGCCGATCACGGCAATGGGTTCGCTCTTCGCGTATTCGACGTGTTCGAGTTTTGCGCGCAGTTCTTTGATGGCCAGCAGCGCGCGTTGCGCCGCAGAGAGTTGTTCGAGTCCTTCAGATTTTTCGGGCATGTTGCTGTGCTGAGGTTGCGATGAACAATGCTCGGCCCTGAATGTGCTTGCGCGCCTTCCGTGGCGGGCGTAGAGTGGTTCTTGATACGAGCGTTCGTAGTAACGCCTTCAGGCGCAGGATTTCAATCGACCCCCAAACGCCTAATGAAATTTGACAATCAAAATCGGTAATGGGCAAATTTGAACTCATCCCCCGGCCTCTTCTCTTAAAAAGAGAAGGAGAGAAAAGACCTGCGTGAATCTTCGGCTCTCCCCCTTCTCTTCCCAAGAGAAGGCCGGGGGGATGAGTTTGGCAGCATGAAGATTACCGAATTTGATCGTAAAAACTCATAAGGCGTTACTAAAAGTTTTCTTCGCGCGGCAATTCATAACCAAACAACTTTGCTACGCGCACGGCGGCTTCGCCCAATGGGCGATCGAGCGTAATGCGCCGCCATGCTTCTCCCAAATCCGCTTCGATCTTATCATGCGAAAGAAAATTCGGATCGCCCAATGCGAGTGAATTGGGATCGGCGCCTTCGAGCATGCGTTTGCCTTCATAAGGTTTGAGCAACGCTTCGTCAAAAGAAATTTGCAGGAAGTCGCACAGCTTGCGCATCACCGGCTCCGGCGCGGACACCAAATCTTCATAGCGTATCACATGCTTGCGCTCGGGTTCGAGGCCTGCGAAAAACTCCAACAGATTCGTGTTGCCTTGCGCCCACACTTGTTCGATATACGCGCGCGCGTCGAGCAACTGCCCGCCGAGCAAGCCCGTGCGCACGAACGACTCGATCACGGCATACGGATGACGCACGAGATGAACATACTTGGCTTGATTGAAAATCGCTTCGGCGTGCAACAGCGTATCCATCTCCACGCTGTACGAAGGCGACTTGTCCACGAGCGTGCGCGGCGCGCAGAGGGTTTGCAATTCGCGATAGACTTTGTAGATCGGTGTTTCTTGTTCTGTGAGCGCGGCCACGTATTGCACGCTTTCTTCCGCGCTGATTTGCTTCAACTCCATCAACGCGCGCTGCAGGCCTTTACCGAAATAGGAATTGTTAAAAATTCTTTTGCTCTGCTTCATGCTGTAGAACGTGAGCAGATGCAATTCCGGCGGTGAGAACAATTCAGGATGGCCGGCGAGCATCGCGCGCAACAATGTCGAGCCGGAACGCGGGCTACTCAGCAAGAAGATCATGCTCGGATTGCGCTCTTCGGGCGAAAGCGGCTGTCCCAGGCCTTTTTTCTTTTTCGCCTTGTTCCATTTCTTCAGCAAACGCGAATCCGCGGCCACACCGCTCCACTCCGTGGATTCACTCGGAGCTTCCGGTTCGAGACCAAACTGTTCCATATCGTCGGTCATTTCGTTCTCCTTGAGGCAAGATGATCGCTCCTCGCAATTGTCATGCTGGAAAAACCTTCCCTCGCGCTGGGAAGCGCCTCAAGCACGAGAAAAGTTCCTTGCAGGATGACAATTATTAGGAGGCGTTTAAAGATTCACAATACAGCCGCGCTTTGCCATAAGCTGCAGCGCGTGCTTCTGCTATTTCAATAACTGCCCCAACTCCGCGGCGAGCGAGGCTTCCACTTCCGCCTCGGAGAGGTGCTTGATTTCGTCGATCATTTGTGCGCGTTGCTCTTCTTCCTTATCAATCACAGCAGCTTGTTCTTCGCCATTGAGCTTGAGTTCCTTTTTAAATAGAAATTCGGCCAGGCTTGCCAGCGAAGGATAATCGAACAACAGTGAAGCGGGCAATGAAAGTCCCAACGCTTGATTGAGCGCGTTGCGCAACTCCACGGCCATGAGCGAGTCGAGGCCCATTGCGCTGAACGGCTTTTGCGGATCAATCACTTCTCCAGCCGGCAAAGCGAGCGTTTTGAGGGCGAGCGCGTGCAATTCCGACAACAAAAGTTCATATCGCGCTTTCGGCGAGGCGGCTTGCAACGTTTGCAACAACGATGCGGTCGTTGCGCCTTCCGCGTACGCCGCCTGCGACGTCGTCTCTTGCATCGCTGCAAACAGACGCGGCACCGCTTCGCCGCGCAGGAGCTTTTGCCATTGTATCGGCGCAACGATGATTTGCGCGAGATTCTTTTGCAACGCGAGTTCCAAAGCGTGCAGGCCTTGCTCCGGCGCAATGGCGTCGAGGCCACTATTCGCCCTGCGTTGTTGTTGCTCCGCTGCCATACCTGCTTCCGCCCACGGCCCCCAATTGAGACTCAACGCGGGCAAGCCGGAAGCACGCCGATAATGCGCGAGCGCATCGAGAAAAGCATTGGCCGCAGCGTAATTACTTTGCCCGGGCGAATTGAACACGGAAGCAATCGAAGAGAAGAGCACAAAGAAATCGAGCGGCGCGTCTTGCGTGAGCACGTGCAGATTCCACGCGCCTTTTAACTTGGGCGCGAGCACTTTCGCAAAGCGCGGCCACGTTTGTTGCACCAGCACGCCGTCATCCAGCACGCCCGCGGCATGAACGATGCCTTGGAGCGGAGGCAGGTTGTGTTGCGCGATGTGATCGAGAATAAAAGCTGCTTCCAATTCATTGGCAACGTCACCAAGCGCAACGCCGATCTTCGCGCCCGCTTGCTCAAGTTTATGAATGGCAGCAAGCGCCTCGGCTTTCGGAGCATTGCGACCCGCAAGCAACAAATGCCGTGCGCCTTTTTTCACCAGCCATTCGGCAACACGCAAACCCAACGCGCCGAAACCGCCGGTGATGAGAATCGTGGATTGAAGCTCGGGGATGGTGGCTAGTGGCTCGTGGATAGTTGCCTCGTTATTGCTATGAGAAGACGATCTACGATCTACTATCCTCGATCCACTAGCCTCGATCTTCGGAACAACAACCACCTTCCCCACGTGCTTCGCGCCGGCCATGTAGCGAAACGCGCTTACGGCCTCGTTGCTCGCAAAAGTTTTCACGGGCAAAGGCTGCAGCGCGCCGTCCGCGAACATGACCATCACATCGCGCAGCATGGTTTGAATGAGCGCCGGATCATCGTTCATCAGCGCGGCGAGATCGTAGATGAAATTGGAAACGTCCGGTCGCACGGCTGCGACTTTTTCATCACTCCAAATATCGCGCTTGCCGATTTCTAAAAAGCGACCGCCGCGCGCGAGCACGCCAATACTCTTGGGAATGAAATCACCCGCAAGCGAGTTGAGCACGACATGCACGCCTTCGTTGTTCGTCACGGCCATGACTGCGTCGGCGAAATCGAGCGTGCGCGAATTCATCACATGCTGCACGCCGAGCGATTTGAGAAACTCCCACTTGCTCGCGCTGGCCGTGGCAAAAACTTCCGCGCCCATGCGTTGCGCAAGCTGCACGGCAGCGCTACCGACCCCGCCCGCCGCGGCATGAATGAGCACGCGTTCGCCGCGTTTTAATTTTGCCAAATGCTGCAGGCCGTAATAAGTCGTCAAGAACGTCACCGGGATCGTCGCGGCTTGCGCGAAGTCGCATGTACGCGGTTTGTGCGCAACGAATTCCACACGCGTCGTCACATAACTTGCGAAGCACGCGCCCGCGAGCGCAAGCACTTCGTCGCCGATTTTATAATCGTGGACGCCTTCGCCGACCGCAACGATCACGCCCGAACACTCCGCGCCCAATGCACCGGGATCGCCGGGATACATGCCGAGCGCGTTAAGCACGTCGCGGAAGTTGAGACCGGTCGCACGCACTTCGATCTCCACTTCGCCTTGTTGCGGCGCGCGCCGTGCCAGCGGTTGCCACTGCAAATTGTCGAGCACGCCGCGTTGAGCGATGTGAAGCTGGAGATTCGTGGATTGTGGATCGTGGT
>JABWAN010001094.1 GCA_013361015.1 Candidatus Zhuqueibacterota bacterium
AGGCAAGGGTGATGCCACTGCCATAACATGGCGCCGGATGCTAAAAAATAGTGGATTATAAAACTGACGTTTGCCGAAGCGATGTGGGAAGGAGTGAAATCGTGTAGTTATTGCATGATCGGGCGAGGTTCGTGTGGAAAAAGTTTCATACGCAAAGCGTCGATCCAAAATGTGCCAGTGGTATCGCGAGGAGTTTTGCTTTGAGCGCGATGACGATGAATCTAAATCGCAATGGCTCGGCATAAAAAATCCTCGCCCCGCACGCGGGACGAGGAATGACGACCGAAACGTTGCGGAATAGGTTCTAATCTGCTTTGACCTCGACGCGCTTGCGCCGTGCTCTGGCGATGATCATCCTCTCGTGTACGCTTTTCTCTTCATGCGCGGCTTTGTGTTTCCGGCGCGCGGCTTCTTGCTCTGCGGGCTTGGGCTTGCGTGGTTTCATGAGCACGAGTTTATGCTCTTTTGCCTGCGGCGGCTCCCAACGCCAAAGTCCTGCCTGCCATTTGTCTTTGCCTTCTCGCACGAATTCCACAAAAGTTTTGGTGAGATCATATCTCACGATGTCGCTTTCATACTCAAATACGAGCGTCCACGTGCCGGAGTTGAGGTAGGTCACGTTTTCGGCTTCCCATTTCTGCTGGTCGGGAATATGCGTGTGGCCGCAAACGGCAAAACGCAACGCATTGTTGCCCGCGGTTATTTTCTCGCGCACCTGTGTGTCATCAAAGTGTGGACGTAGTTCGCTTCGCAGCAGCCTCAATCCCCAACTGAGCAATGTGATCTCTAGCATGGGGCGGAGCAGAAACAGCCAGTCCCATTGCCAGTTTTGCACGTAAATGCTGGCCGCGCGCGTCAAGTCCAACGTGGGCAACAAAACGATAACAAGCGTGTTGAACAGCATTGTCATCGTCCGTGCAACGCCTCGCCAGCGCAACAAACGCGCAATGATTTTTCCTGCCAGCCAATTCCACGCCCAAACCGCGAAAACCATGAGTACGAGCGCGGGCAGAAGGAACGCCATATTAAAATGCCACACCTTGAACAGAGCCAAAACGAGCAACACGCCCCACCCTAGAAAATTTGCGCCCGTGATAAGAGTATTGATAAACGAGAGTGCGCCAAACCCAAGGAAACCCCACGCGCTCGGTTTGAATAGAAGCATGAACACGGCCTGCATGCCTTGTCCCAACATGCCCAGCGCCTCGAGGGTATGATGGCGCAGCAAGTATGCGATCACGCGCGTCACCGGACGCACGTTGTCGAGATACGGCACGACGGTTTCGATTTTGTTGATGAAGTAGCGATTGAAAAACGAGCCGGAAGGCAAGGCCACGGACTGCGTCTCCTCTTCAAGCCAGCCATCTTTTGTGCGCGTATGCCATTCATAACGATGGCCGTGTTCGAGACGAATCTCTCCACACAAATCTACGCCGCGCGGGAAAAATTGCAGACGCTGCGCAAACGTGCCGGCGTTCACGCCTGCGAGTTTTTCGAGCTTGCAGCGCAGCCACGATTGCACGAGCTGCTGATCCAATTCCGGATCGTGATTGCCGGTGACGAACGCCAAAGCGGAGCCATTTTTCAGCCATTGCGCCAATGCTGCAAAAACCGCTCTATGGCCTTGCAAAGCGATTTCGAGGCGATAGATCGATTTGAAATCCTCCGTGCCCAAACCGAAGCGCTTTTCCCGGCGCAACCCGGCACGCGTGCGTAAGAAGGGCGACAAAATCCAATGCCACCATTGCGGATGCAAAACGTACTTCTGCCAGTTCTTTTCGAACTCGTCGAAATGCGCGAGCGCCTTTGCTCTGTGCGGCTCTTCCGCGGGAAGGTCTTCGAGCCACAGCCGCCACTCCGCCAACTCGCCCTCGTCTTTCGGTGTGCGTGTGATGCGGAGAAAATCGATAAAGTCGCCGTTGATCACCAGCAATTGCTCACACGCCGGAGCTTGTTCTTCCTGCGCAAGCTTGCCGTTATTCGTTTCCCCTTCAGCCGATTCTTGCGGGCCTTGTTTGTGGTGTAAGAATTCGGCGAACTCCGCATCAAATGTGAAATTTTCCAGCCGTTGCCAATATGCCGATTC
>JABWAN010000073.1 GCA_013361015.1 Candidatus Zhuqueibacterota bacterium
ATCTCGATCTCGCCTTTTTTATTATCAAAGGCAGCGTGGAGGTTTATTTAAACCATTTGCAACGATCCGCCAAGATTCAAAAAACTGGCCGATCTGAAATCTCCTTTTTGTCGTCTGTTGATTTCGAGCTGCCCGCGAGCGGCGGCATGCAGCTCGGCGCCGGCGACTTCCTCGGCGAGATCGGTGCGATGAACGGTTGGCCGCAATCCGTTACCGCGCGCACGGCCACGGAATGCGTGCTGCTGCAAATTCGCGTGCCGGCGCTGCGCAAAATGAAACGCCGCTCCGAAGCGTTTCAGCAGCGTTTGGACAAAGTCTACCGCGAGCGGGCGTTGCTCACGCAACTGAAAACCACGCCGCTGCTGCGCGAGTGCGAGGACAAATTCATTTCGGCATTGGCGCAACGCGTGGAATTAATCTCATGCGAGCCGGGCGAGGTCATCACCCGTGAGGAGGAGCCGGCGGAAGCGTTGTATTTGGTGCGCGCCGGTTTTGTCAAACTTACGCAACGCGTGGGCGAAGGCGAAGTGGTGGTTTCGTATCTCTCCAAAGGCAAAACCATGGGCGAGATCGAATTGTTAATTGAGCATATTCCGGGTTGGACGTGCACCGCCACTTCAGTCGAGTTTTCGGATCTCGTGAAAATTTCCCGCGCCGATTTACAAACTCTGCTGAAACGCTATCCGCATACCGGCAAAGCGTTGATGGAAACGGCCGTCGCGCGCATCAAAGCGCGGGGCGCGAATAAAAAGAATCTGCGCGCCTCGGAGTTTCTCAACACGGCGTTGGAGAAGGGGCTGGTGGAAGGCAATAGCATTTTGGTGATCGACCTCGACCGCTGCACACGCTGCGATGATTGCGTGCGCGGCTGCGCGGACACGCATGAAGGCCGACCGCGTTTCGTGCGCGAGGGCGACAAATATCAAAACCTGCTCATCGCCAAATCGTGCTATCATTGCCATGATCCCGTGTGTTTAGTGGGCTGCCCGACCGGCGCGATTCACCGCGCGCGTGTGGGCGAAGTGGTGGAGATCATCGACGATCTTTGCATCGGCTGTAAAGCGTGCGCGAACAATTGTCCTTATGATGCGATCGTCATGCACGAAACCGGAGCGATTTGGCCGCAAGACATGCTCCCCGAAATGCTGCGCGGCCGCGCGCAGTTGCTGGCCAGCAAGTGCGATCTCTGTTACAAAACCAAGCACGGCCCGGCGTGTGTTTCGAATTGCCCGCACGGTTGCGCGGTGCGCGTAGGAAGTTTGGAAGAGTTTCAGAAAATGTTAAGCAAGACACGGTGAGGAGAGATTTTATTCACACGGTGCTTCGCTGCTAGCGGCAAAAGGAGTGAACGGTCTGGAAATAATTCCAATGTGCAAAAACTTTTTGGGGGAATGGAAAAGTCGGGCGCGAGAAAACGGTTTTGGACTCTGAAGCGGCATTTGTCATATACAGATTTGAAAGTGCACGCCACAAGTTCGTAAGCTTGTGCGGGCGCCATGCCAGGGCGGGGCGACATTTTTTTCTCACTCTGTCGCTTCTTTGCGTGCGGAGAGCATCTGTTTGCAGAGTTTGCCTGGCAAATAGCGGATTTCTGCCGGCATTTAAAGTTCAACGCCGCCTCTGGCAATGACTTTGCTAGTTGTTGTTGGTATTCATTCTGCATTTTCAACCGCGACTGCCCGCACACACGGACGTTCGGGAGTCATCCTTTACGATTACTCAAGCGGCACGTATCAATATCATGACTCGATTTTTGTTTTGGACCGCCATGTTGTTGCTTGGCCTGGCTGTGGACGTTTCGGCGCAGACGGTCATTAAGGTGCTTCGTTTTGATAAAAGCACCGGCCTCATCGACCATGGCGAGGACGCCGACATTCACGTCGGTGAAATTTTCGAAGTGAATCGATATGATGGCGATTTTGTGTATTGGGTAGGTCGCGTGGAAGTTTTCACCGTCCGGCCCAAGATCGCCGGCATTAAGCTGCTGGCCAAAGCGGAGAACGCCGTGATCCAAAAAGGCGACATGCTTGAGCTGCAGCGCAGTGAATACGATCCCATGCAGGAGAAGCTCGACGCAAAGCGCACGACGATTCCCGGCGCGGAAAGCGCCAAAGTACGTGGGCAAAGCACGATCGAAAAGAAGAGCAACCCGGTTGAAACAAATTTGTCCGGACGTTTGATACTTTTCAACTTGATGACGGGCGCAGTATATTCCTTGCCGGGACGCTCGCGCGCAATGGGCCTGAGTATGACACTGCAAGTCATCGATAGACAAAACCGTATCACCGAGATCGATATGTCTCGCGCGTACACGAACGGCTTGGCGCTGCAGACCGGTTTTACCCTGCCGTTCTCGAACAAACTGTCTTTGGATCTGAATTATGCTTATCTCGCTTTGCGCACGCGCAACGCAACGGAATCCAACTTATTGCGCTTCGGCTTGAAAAGCACGGCTTCGCTGGCACAGATCAATGCGTGCGTGAACTATTGCTTCGCGCCGCATTGGCAAGCAGGTTTGGGAACGGGATTTTTTCTGCCGCAGGTTCGCATCAAAGGCGGCCGCCAAGATGTGACGCTCTCAGAGCGGCAATGGGGATGGATGCTTTCGATTTCACACCTGTTGGAATTGGGGCAATCGTTCTGGCTCAAATCTACGCTCGCGCATAATGTGTTCCTCGATAACGGCCCGGCCATACATTTCTTCACGCTGCAAGTGGGACCGAGTTTCGCAATTAGACGATGATGAAGACGACGATCAAAACGTGTACACGCTGTTCCGCCGCTTATGATCCGACGACCACGCACGTGTGCTCGGCGCGCACGGTGGAAAACTTCGGCCGCATACCGTTGCCCAAGGCCGGAATGGTCCTCGATAAAAAATATCGTTTGATCAGCAAATTGGGCGAAGGCGGCATGGGCAGCGTGTTTCGTGCACGGCGAATGTTTATCGACGATTTCGTGGCGATTAAGTTCATGCGCCCGGAGGTGGTGGCGAACGAGGACATTCGCCAGCGTTTTTATCACGAGGCCCGCGTCGCCGCGCGTATGCAGCATCCGAACGTGGTGGCCGTGTATGATTTCGGTGAAACCGCCGAGGGCCTGGCCTATCTCGTCATGGAATTTCTTGAAGGGCAGTCACTCGGAGAGTTGCTGCACGGCCAGGGGCCGCTCGAACTCGAACAGGTGCTCGAGCTGGGCATTCAGATTTGCGAAGCGCTCACCTGCATGCTCGAAAATAATGTGATCCATCGCGATCTTAAACCCGACAACATCATGCTGGTGCCCGACAATCAATCCGGGTGGATGGTGAAAGTCGTGGATTTCGGGGTCGCCAAAATTTTGGAGTCCGATTATCAGCTTACGCGCGTGCAAGCGCGTATCGGGTCGCCGGTGTATTCTTCGCCCGAGCAATATCTCGGCAAATACGTCGATCATCGCACGGACCTGTACGGGCTGGGTGTGATTTTCTATGAGTGCCTCACCGGCCATGTCCCATTTGAAGCGCTCACGCAAAACGAGCTGCTTGCTGCGATCGTGCACAAAATGCCGCAGCGCCTGGATGAAAAGATCGACGGCTTCACCACGTTGATGGCGGATTTGGTGCAATGGCTGCTGGCGAAAGATCCCAATGACCGGCCGCACGACGCCACAGAGGTGAGCCGATGCTTACAGACTTTGCGAGACGGCAAAAAATCACTATTGCTCTATGAAGACAAGCGCCGTGTGGAGACCCGCAAAGACGCGAACGTTCCCGTGAAAGCCGTGCGTTCAAAAGAACCTTCGCAATCTCGCAACAAGAATGAAGCGGCCCCGAGAAAAAATGTGGGCAGCAAATCGCCGCGCCTTTCTCCGGGGCTGGCGAACGTGACGCCGATCTTTCGTCCGCGTTCTGTGCGCCGTAGGATAAAACGCAAAATAAAAAGCTTGGCGCGTCCTCTCGTGTTCATTTTCGCGGCGACCACGGCAGTGGTTTTGGGATGGTGGTGGTGGAGCGGCATGCCGGCCATACAGGACTTCGCGCCGGTGGCGGCGATTTATTCCTTCTTTCCACAAAAATCTGCGCCGCTGAAAACCAGAATGACCGTTCCCGCGCCCACTAACGCGCGTCTCGACACGGCCGGGACGCAGCAAACGGCCGCGCTCATGCTACCGACAAATGGCAGGCAGGTTCCCTTTGATTCCTTAAGCCAGAAAGTGGTGAATAAGTCAACGCTTGCCACTGCCGCGCGCACTTCGGAGCGCATCGTGCCGGTGCGTGCGGAGACGAGAAAGGTTGTAACGAATCGCAATGCTGCGGGCATGAAGCCGCAACCCGCGCGCAGGCCGGCAAACGAAATCGCGCTGCCGGCTAACATGGTTTTCGTGAAAGACTCGTCTTATCAGCGCGGCGATATTTTCGGCGATGGCGCTTCAAACGAAAGGCCGGTGCATTGGGTGCGCCTCAACGGGTTCTACATCAGCAAGTTCGAAGTTACCAACGAAGAATACTTGGCCTTTGTAACGGCGACCAAAGCCAATTTGCCGGAGTGGATGGACCCCGCGAGCAAGTATTATTATCAAAGCGGCAATGATAATTTCTACAAAAAACTCGGCGCGGCTTTGTATGACCCCAAGCATCCCGTCGTCGGCATATCGTGGAACGATGCGAAAAAGTATTGTGAATGGCTCTCGCAAAAGGGGCCATGGCAATATCGGTTGCCCACGGAAGCGGAATGGGAGGCGGCCGCACGCGGCGGCAGAAGCAGGCTCAAATACAGTTGGGGCGAAGGTGCGCCGCAGCCCGGTAAAGGCGGAAACATTGCGGATGAGTCGCTCAAGGAAGTGCTGCCCAACTTGTCCATGATTTGGCGCGCATACAACGATACCTACACTTACACGGCCCCGGTCGGCAAATTCGGCGCGAATGCCTTCGGGCTGTATGACATGACCGGCAATGTTTGGGAATGGTGCAGCGATTGGTTTGGTACAAATGAATATGAAAAGCGCGACGGCAACAATCCCATGGGGCCGAGCAATGGCACGGAAAAAGTGATACGCGGCGGCTCGTGGAGCGACACGCCCGACAAGCTCCGCCTCTCATATCGCCGCGGCGTGCCGCCGACTTTTCGTAGCAATAATCTCGGGTTTCGCGTGGTCGCCGTCGCGCCCGCGGCTTTTGTGAACAACAATCCGGCGCAAAGATAAGCCTCATTCAAATTTGTTTTTCTTTCCAGTTCAACCACGGCTAGGCCGTGGTTCTAGTTTTTCCTCCCCACAACCCGAACGAGTTGAAACCAAAAATTGAAAGCAAATTCCCCAACGGATAGAAACAACGCGACGGATGATAAAAATCTTTATCGGTTGCGTTGTTTCAATCCGTTGGGGGAAATCTTTGCTTTTTGAGTTGCAACGCAGCACCGCGCACACGCACTCGTGACTTTTTCGCGAATCTTCCTTCCCGAAAAAAAAGTGAGAGTAATGGCCGCGTGCGCGTGCCTATGAAAGCAGAACCCCAAACTCGTACGAGCAAACGCCGCGCGGCAGGAAACGACAATTTCAAGAGCGGCCGGTTTTTTTGCTCGATCTCTTTCTTTGCAAACGCAGCATCGCGACTTCATTCCTTTTCCAAAGGGGATAGCCCTCCGTGTGTGCTTGCCATGAGGTGAATTGAGCGGGTGGACCGCCGCACTACATCCATTCCAACACAAACCAAACAGGAGGTTTGTCATGAGTTATCAGAATGATCGCGAAAAAGACATCCGCAATGATCTGTACAAATTGCGCCGCGATAGCCGCGAACGTTATCTCAAGCTTTTGGGCGTTGACGTCGCCAAATTGCGCGACACGGAGCGCGCGATTGACAACGACTTCGGCCAGCTAGTCGCGAAACTGCAAGAGACGCGGCGTGAAGACGGCAAAGCCAGAGCCGAGCGCCAAGCCCGACTTTTGCGAGCCGGGCAAGCCGCTCTCAACACCGACGCGGAAGCCGCGCTGCACGCGGACCTGTCGAACTCGAATGCGATTTTGGCGCATTTGAATCTCGACCAGATCGACCCCAGCATCGTCTCAGCGTTATGGTTTTGCCATTGTCATTATACCATGTGGCTGTTCAACAACGTGGGGAATGGCGACGACATCAGCATTGACCCGCCCAATGGAGGCACGGGTGTGGCCTCGGTGAATTATGAAATCCCGCTTAACGAGGCGCAGCCTTACGCCGACGTGCATGGCGGAGGCACCGGCACCGTCAACACCGCCACCGCGAGCACCTTTTACAAATTCGCCTTCAATCCTGCAAGCAGCGGCACCTATTGCATTCGGCCGTTCGTTTCGATGAGTGGCTGGTGGCTGTTGTGGACTTGGGGCGCGTGCGGCGGAAGCTCCGAAGATCTCGGCGAGGGCACCGTGCGGGTCAAGTTGCGCGTCCGAGTCGATCAACTTTCCGAGACGGTGAGAGAGCAAGAGCACATCGTTTTGGAAGAGCACCGTGCCGGCGGCTTGGATGCCGAAGGCGCTGTGGATTACGTCTCGACTTCCGACAACGGCGGTGATGTTTCAGTCTACCTCGAGGGCGGGCACGAAACGGTGATTTTCGTTGAATGCGAGCTCTTCACGCAAATCAGCAATCATGGCCGCGCCATTATCGACATGCAAAGCGGAAGCGGGTTTTACTTCCGCGTACAGCCCGTCGCTATTGGAAAACGCCACTGCCATTGGCCGTGGCCCCTTATCGATGATTTCACCATTCGACCCGTGTTGCCAAGGCTGCCGCAATAAGCGTGAGTTAGTCACAAGAGTACAGCCGGACCTCGCAACGAACGTTTGCAAGCCCGGCTTGCTCGCTGCGATAACAGCTCAGAACGATTCCGCACAACCCGAGCGATCCACAAGAAGCGCTCCCCGGCTTTCCCACTTGCGCCGGGAGCGTATGGCACGGCGATCAACATTCACAACCCGCACGCCGTGCGTGTGCCATTCACCAAGCTCGCGCTGGCCACCAATCCGCAGGGTCAACCGCGCGGCAAAGTCGGCCAGCCCGTTACCGGGCCAAGCGGCTTTTGCAAAAAAGACAGCTTGGGCCGGTTGATCGTTACCGTGAAAAACCAGGGTACTGCTGCAGCCGGCGTTTCGGTCACAAGGGTGGAGTTTTTTCTGGGCGGCGTGTTTGACTTGCCGGCACCTGCCATCCCTGCCGGAGATTTCGTTGATCTCGTGGTTGCGATTCCGCCGGTTTGTTTCGATCCGCAGTGCGATTTCTGCATCAAAGCCGATGCGAATCTCCAAGTCGATGAATCTGACGAAGGGAACAACCTCGCGTCCGGATCTTGTAGCCAGCGAATTGCCCTGCCGTTTAAAATTTCAAATTCTAAAGGAGTAATCTTATGGCTGAAAAAAAGTCACGTGACGATTTCATGCTGGAAGTGCCATTGGACGCATCCGGCATTGAAGACTTCAAGCCCGAGCAAGCAGTTAAAGTGCTCGTGCAAGATCGCAAAGCAACCTTTGGTTCGCAAGTCGTCAAATTCGACGCAAAAGGTCAAGCGAGCGCCTCTTTCACTTTTCCGGAAAATCCCGGTGCGCTGCGCGTAATCGTCGGCCCCGAAGATGCTTCCGATGAGGAATTGACCGGCCTGCAAACCGTGCAGCGCAATATTCCCACGCGACAATGGTTGGATAAAAACCAACTCAGACTCCCTCCGATTCGCATCGCTCCCTTTTATTGGTATTGGTGGCTGCGCTGGTGTCGAACCTTTACGGTCCGCGGCCATGTGATCTGTCCCGACGGCAAGCCCGTGCCCGGCGCGCAAGTGTGCGCGTACGATGTGGATTCGTGGTTTTTCTGGAGCAGCACGCAATTTCTCGGATGCGGCACCACGGATGTCGATGGCGCATTTGAAATCAAATTTCGCTGGTGTTGCGGCTGGTGGCCGTGGTGGTGGTGGCGCTATCGCGTGTGGGAATTGAATCCGATTCTCACCAAGCGGATTGGAGAAGTTTTGGAGCGCAATCCGCGGGCGCGGCTTTCTCCGGTTGCGAGCAATCAACCGAGCCTGGCAGTGTTCGATAATCTACTCGCGGAAGAAGGCGTGGTCACGCGCGGTTTGTTGGAACCGAACCGTGTCAATCTGCTGGACGGTGTGCGTGATTCATTGCTGCAGAAACTGCCGCCGGCGCCCGAGCTGGAAGCGCTTCACATCTGGCCGTGGTGGCCTTGGTATCCGTGGTGGGATTGCGCGCCGGACATTATTTTCAAAGTTACGCAAGATTGCCAAACGCCCGGCGCCGTTATCGTCGATGAGAATTTTGGCGACACGCGCTGGGGCAGCGTTAGCCCGCTCGACGTCACTTTGATCGCGAATCAAAATGCTTGCTGCTTGCCCACTTGTACGCCGGGACAAGATTGCCCCGAAGGCGAGTGCTTGGTCATTCAAGAAATTTGCGGCCATCCGATCAATGAAATCGGCGGAAACCCCGGCGCATCGGCTGCTCCCGCAGGCTATCTCTATCCGGGCGCAGTATCCTCCGGCGCTGCGGCCTACAACGGAGATCGTTCCTTCGGCGGCCTCATACCCGTTGAAAAGAACTTCGGCGACATGCTCAATGTCGATTATTACGAGATCGAATATTACGACGGCGTGAATTGGGTGCCATTGCCGCTGGGTGCTGCAGCCAGCTTCAAACGTCGTTGGTTGGAAACGACGGGCTTCACGTTTGGCGACGTCGCTTTCCCCTTCGTCTTTATCTCCGGGCACAATGTCGTTGAAAGCCGTGAACACAACGAAACCTTCGGCGGTTTAAGCGGATGGAATGTGAATCGCTTCTGGATTGCCAATCGCGATTTGCTCGTGCCGTTGGATTCGACGAAATTTTTGGACGGTACCTACCGCTTCCGCGTTGTCGGCTGGCAGGAAAGCGGCGGCAATCTCGTGAACCCCAGAGTCTTGCCGGTGTGCGGTTCGGAGCGTGAGAACGAACTGGTGCTCACGTTTGATAATCGCGTCTTCAATTCTGCTACCCACGCTGCGAGCCACAATTGCGGCCAGGGCATTCATCTTTGCACGCAGGAACCGGACACGCACATTATTGACGTGCGCGTCAACGGCACGACCGTCGGCCCGTGCGATACGGTCGATGCCAGACAAGGCACACTCGAAATCGATTTTCTCGCCGATGATCCCGACGGCCATCTGGCCACGTACTCGCTGCACGCGGAGTACGGCTTGAGCCTTGCGGTCAATCTCATGAACCGGCCTTCTGCAGTCGTTACGGCATTGACTGCGGCTGCACAAACCGGTTGGGATTCGACGCCGCCGAAGAATAACGCCGGCACCTATGGCGTTGCGCTCTCACAAGGAGCAACGGCGCCGCATTGGTATGGCGGAAAATTCCGCTTGAAGGTTAACCTTGCCGAAGCGTTTCCGGAGCCGTGCTGCTATCAGTTGGTGTTGCGCGCGTGGAAACGCACAGTAGTGGGCGGGCAATCGGGCATTTCCTTCTTCTGCGAGCAGGGTTATGCGCATCATAACCGCAGCACCTATGCTATTGGCGTCGGTGTTTGCCCGCAATCCTAATCAACTAGCTTCACCATTCGAGCTTGCTGCTTGGACGGCGGCAGGCTCGATTGTGTGCACGGGAGAAATCGACCATGAAATTTTACTGGCTCGTTTTAGGCGTTCTGAGTGTTTGGCGCATAACGCATTTGTTGCACGCGGAAGACGGGCCGTGGGATTTGTTGGCGCGTTTGCGCGAAGAACTCGGCGCAAGCGTTGCCGGCAAACTTCTCGATTGCTTTTATTGTTTGAGTCTCTGGCTCGCTGCGCCGCTGGCTTTTCTGCTTGGAGAGAGCGTGAAGGAGCGGCTTTGGCTGTGGCCGGCGCTCTCTGCCGGTGCGATTTTGTTGGAGCGCCTGCAAACTCGCGCGCAGCATGCGCCACCGGCGCTTTACTTCGAAGACAAAGGAGAATGAAGATGTCTTGTTGTGGCAAACAAAGAGAACGCTTTCACCGCGCCTCCGGTGTGCATTCCAAACCCACGGCGCCGGAAAGCGCCGCACGGACTGTGCGCTACACCTCGGTCTATTTTGAGTATCTCGGCAAAACCGGCATGACCGTGTTGGGACCGGTGAGCGGCAAACGTTATCGTTTTGATCATTCCGGCGCTAAAGTCGAAGTTGATTTGCGCGACCGCGCCTCTTTGGCCGCGATTTCGGCATTGCGACAAGTGCAAGGATTCTAGTTTTTGAGCATACTTCAAAAAAGGAGTGCGTTATGATTAGAATGCAGTATTCTCTCTTACTGTTTGCGAGTTTGTTGCTGCTCGCAGGCGTGCTCGGTTGCGCACGATCGGCGCGTGTGACTAGCGTCGACCCCGCAGCCGCAAGCCCGGGGATGATTGTTCAAGTGACGACCGACAAATCCGTATTTCAATCCCGCCAAGCCGCACACGTTGAAATAGGCGAGCAAGTTGCGGTGACGCAAAACGTGCTGAGCGACACTTCGGTGGAAGTCATCGTGCCCAATCTGGCCGCGGGCGAGGCGGAGGTGCGCGTGATCGAAAGAGGCAAAAAGGCGGAGAGGTCTGCCGTGCGTTTGCGCATTCTGCCGGCGCGCAGCCAGCAGCTCGTGCTCTCTTTCCAAAACAACAGTGTGAGCTTGCTCAGCGCAAGCCTGCGCGGCGGAGAAGCGGCACGCACCGCGGAACCGGATCAACGCCGGCTTTCCTATGATGTGTTCAACGAACAGGGCGGTTTTGTTTATTCGGGTGCGCTCGTGCACCCCGCTTATGGGCGCATGGAAATTTATGATGAAACGCAAACGGGTGATCGCGTTGTACGCGGCGACAAACCGCACGACCACGCCGTATTCGCCGTCAAAATTCCCAACGTTCCAGGTCACCAGCTCACGATTAAATTCTATGACGCGCCCGCGGGCGTTGATTTGAATACGGACGCTGGCCGCGCAGAGCGGCAGTTCCTCAACGAAATCACCATCAATCGCTAGGAGAGTAATATGCGGAGGTTCACTTCTACTTGGCTGCTGTTGAGCTTGTGGGCAACAGCCGCTTCGAGCGCCGTCAATGTGCAGAGGAACAGTGACGGTTCTTATTATACGGCCGTGCTTTCCAACGGTTCGACTTCACTGAAGTACGATATTGTCTTTATCGGTGACGGTTTCACGACCGCGCAGCAAGCTGATTTCAATGCCCGCGTGAACGACGCCGTGGCGGCATTGCAGGCCATGCCGGCCTATTCGCAACGCATGTGCGGCCTCAACATTTGGCGCGTAAATGTCGTTTCCGCGCAATCCGGCGTTGATCATCCCGCGGGCGGCGTTTTTCGCAACACGGAATTGGATTGCCGCTATGGCAATCCCGCGGTCGGTGAGGCCGAGCGCTGTATTCGCAGCGATTCGCCCGCGAAATGTTATGAAGCCGCGGACTATGCGCCGGATTATGACGCCGTGTTCGTGCTGGTGAATGATACGCAATGGGGCGGTTGCGCCGGAGGTTTGGTGTTCTCTTCCATCTCCCCGGGTTTTGCCGGCATTATTACGCATGAGTTGGGACACAAGATCGGTGCGCTCGCCGACGAATACGATTGTTATGTCTGCGATGGCTCTGATGCTAATCGTACGTACGTTGGGCCGGAACCGGCTTCAGCGAATCTTACCAAGCAAACCGCGCGCGCTTCCATTAAATGGAACGCTCTCATC
>JABWAN010001095.1 GCA_013361015.1 Candidatus Zhuqueibacterota bacterium
CATTTAAGAGAATGCCGCCGGCATAAAGCGCGATCGAGATTTTGGTCAACACATAGGCGATGATCGAAACAACGCTGAGATAATAACGCGCGGCCGGATTATAGCGCCGTTCCAAGAATTCCGGCATGGTAAAGACGCCGGATTTTAAATAAAATGGGGTAAACACCCAGCCGAGCAACAGCAAAATTAAAACCGCCAGCCATTCAAATTGCCCGACCGCCAAACCGGATTTCGATCCGGTGCCGGCGAGTCCCAGAAAATGCTCGCTGGAAATATTGGTGGCGAACAACGAGGCGCCGATGGCGATCCAACCGACGTGACGTCCCGCCAGAAAATAGTCCGTGCGATTCGTGCCGCGTTTGCGAAAGGAGAAACCGATTGCCAGCACGAGCAGGAAGTAAACCGCCACAATCACAAAATCGAGCGTCGAAAGAGAGCCGGTCATAAGCCGCTCCTGAGTTAGGAAAGCCGGTTTGCTGCTTTATGTGAGACACGGGGGGAATTGCGCTGCCAATTTTCCGGAGGGCAGGACAATAACAATGCCAGTGCCACCGCTCACATTTTTATTGAAATAAGGCTTAAAATTTGCGCAACCTGTTGGCAAAGGTTATCACATTGATAACTGGGGATTATTGGATTGATAATGTTACGTTCATTGCTTTTAACCACAATAATCGCGGCGGTCGCGTCAAGCCAGCGAAGGCCAACCGGTTGTTCATGTCATGCGTTGCGAACCTCTCCCTTGCGTATGTTTGCAATGAGAGTCTTTGACTTAAGCTCTCGTTATCGATCCCAAGTATGAACACTAGGAAACGCAGCCGCTCGCTTGTTACTGTTCCAATAATTCGCGCTTGTTTCTCAGATAAAAAATTTGCTAGATTGCGACTAAGGTTCCAGCCTTCTGCTGTTGGGGTAGGCGAATTTTTCCGACGAACTAGAATTACGTTGGCTTAAAGCCGCATTTGGGAAGTGATGCGCGGAATGGATATTCACGCAAAAACGGCATTTTTCACAATTGACTTCCGCAAGCTTTGACAGGTGATTCAAGCGCGGAGCTTTGCTTACCATCGAATTATCAGGCATAGTTAACCCTTCAAAGTCGCAGTTCGTATTCAATGCCGGTATACTGGCTTAAGTACTCATATTTGTAGACGAGCCGCTGCAAACGAGTGAATTGCAAAAGAAATGGTGGGCAACCGAATGAACAAACTCGAAGACTTACTTCCCCACGCCGCGGTGCGCGGCATCCTTCCCGACGCCTTGGTCAGCGTCGTCAATACCCAGTGGTTCGGCTCCGAAGCGCTGGAGCTAACCTACAAAGACCCGTCCGGCCGCGTGGCCAATGTTCTGCTCCATCGCCACGACGAGCCTCGCCTTGAAGTCGTAGAGCAGGGAAGGCCATGGAGCTTTGACGGTGATGGCAGTCTCTTCCGGCTTGTGTCTGAGGCGCATCGCATTCGTCTCGCTCACCTATTCGATCCCGTCTTGGCGGTGCATACTTCCATCGTTGAGCCGTTGCCCCATCAGATCACGGGCGTCTATAATGTCATGCTGCCGCGTCAGCCGCTGCGTTTTCTGCTCGCCGATGATCCCGGCGCCGGTAAAACGATCATGGCCGGGCTTTTAATGAAAGAGCTGATCGCCCGCGGCGACTTGCAGCGCTGCCTCGTTGTGTGTCCGGGCAGTCTCGCTGAACAATGGCAGGACGAACTGTACCGCCGCTTTCATTTGCCATTCGAAATCCTCACCAACGACAAGCTGGAAGCGGCCCGCACCGGCAACTGGTTCTTGGAAACGAATCTCGTTATTGCGCGGCTCGACAAGCTTTCTCGGAACGAGGACGTGCAGGAGAAGCTCAGGGTGCCGGATTGCCGTTGGGACCTCATCGTTTGCGACGAGGCGCACAAGATGTCGGCTACTTTCTTTGGCGGCGAAATCAAGTATACCAAGCGCTACAAGCTGGGACAACTTCTTTCCACGCTCACCCGGCATTTCCTGCTCATGACCGCGACCCCGCACAACGGCAAGGAAGAAGACTTTCAGCTTTTCATGGCGCTGCTCGATGGC
>JABWAN010000074.1 GCA_013361015.1 Candidatus Zhuqueibacterota bacterium
CCGTAGTTCTGCTCAAAAGGATTGCTTCTGAATGACGTGATCAAACACACAGGAGCACCACATGCCGAAAAAGCGCATGCAATCATATGAGATGATCCCCGAGCGATTCAAGGAAAGGTATTTCACTTTCTATCAAGAATTGTATAACGACGAGCACAGCGTGCTCGATCTCAAAACCAAAGAGTTGATCGCCATTGCCGCTTCGCTGGCCGCGGGCTGTCACGGCTGCTTCAAAGGCCATGTGATCAAAGCCGCACGCAACGGCGCCACGCGCGAAGAGGTCGGCGAGGCCATTGCCGTGGCGATCGCGATCAACGGCGCCGCCATCGTGGACCGCACCGATATTGCCAACTTCGATTTCGATTTGGTGAAAAAATTGTGGGAAGGAAACGGGAAGATGGAAGAGGACGAAACCATTGAAGAGTTGGCGGGCGTGCCCAAGCACGCTTAACCGCGAGGTTTGTTCTCAACGAGCCTTCCTTGAAATGTCATTCTGCGAGAATCTTTTTAAGTACCCGGCGGAAGCTTAGCAAGCCGTACTCCCGGCGCATAATGAGATTCTGATAGAATGACATTTTTTTGAGCATGCTCACCCCTGCAGCCCATCGCGAGCGCCCGGGCTACTCTCCACAAAAAATTTCATCTTCCGAAATTCGACCCCGACCCCGAACTGATCGACCGCTCCCAATCAGGATTTTGCAACTCATCGCGATGGGTGGAATGCACCAACTCATAATTTTTAAACCCGGTGCGATCGGCGAAAACGAAAATCACCCCGCCCTGCAAATCATCATAGCGCCAAATTTCATACGGCTTGGTGTTGGGGTTGCTTGTCTCGCGTTCGACATGGGACGGAGGGCCGTAGAGAATGTACACCCGGCCGCGATCGCCCTTCCAGCCGGGACGCAAAGCACTGGGGAATTGCGTTTCGGCATAACGCGCGCGCGATAAATAAACCTGACGAAAGCTTATGCCCGCCGCGTAGTCTTCCGGCTTGTGCGACTCCCAGAGTGAAGAGAGGTATTCGCGCTTGGCCTCGGCATTGTTCAAACTCAGATATAGTTTTTTATCTTCGGGCTGCGTGATATGCTGCATGCGATTGAACTCTTCGTCGAGCTCCTGCTCCTGCAATTGCGCCAGCATATTTAGGCTGCTTGGCGCAACCGCCGGCGTGGGCGGTGCGCCTTGATAGACAAACAATTTCTTGCGGCGCAGAGCGAGTGGATTTTTAGCGGAATCCGCGAGGCCATAGACGAAAGTAAACACACCGGTGGGCAAGGCGGAAATGCTCGCCATGCCCATCTCAATGCTGCTTTGATGCAGACGTTTTTTCGTGCGATAGGAGCCGTCAAGCCCCGCGACTTTCTCACCGTTTTCATTTTCAATATGCCAGTAGGACTTGTAGGAGTCGCTGCGCAACGCAGTGTTCAAATTATAGGCTTCGAAATAATAGAACAACATGGGTTGCGTTGCGCCGAAGAGCAGTTGCGGATTGGCGTGGATTTCATATCCGTTCTTGTTCAGCGCGCTCGCCGTGCCGCTCACGGCTTTGCGAATATCCGTCGCGAGAATCACGTCGCTCACTTCCAAACTCGTGGCCGAGAAAGCCCGCGTGGCGAGCGAAGCTTCGGCGCTGTCGGCATGCTCAGGGCGATGCAGATCGAGGAGGCGGAGCACTGCGTGATACCGGCCGGGAGCATCGAGCACGTACCGGAGGGCATCGAGCCATTCATTGTGGGAATCTTGCGAAGCGTTTGCCGCAATCGTTTCAATTAGCTTCCACGTTTTGGTGGCCCACAAAGTCTGGTCGCGATAAATGCGCAGATCGAGCAAGAGCGCGAAGGTGAGACTGTCATTCGTTGCGTTGTGTTTGGGCGAAAGCCCGCGGCGCGGCACGGCATAATTGATTTCGAGATAACTCACGCGCTCGCCGTCCTGCAACTGCACCAAATCCATGCTCGGCTGCAAACGAGGCTGTGCCAAGGTCAATGTCGTGACGAGAAGAAGTGCTATGCAAACTATCGAGCAGGGCAACACTCCCCTAGCCCCTCTCAACGGGGGAATAGCTTGAAGGTGTCTCCGCGAAAATCCGCCGAAGGCCATCCACGCAATTCCTCCCTTGCGGGGGGCTAGGGGGGTGTGCTTGAGAACGAGGCTATCGTTCAAGTTCATAAATCATCCTTATCAAAAAGAAAAGGGCTGAGAGCCGCCTCCCAACCCTTTTCGCAATGAAGCACAGCAGATCAAAATCCCAGCTTGAGTGTGAAGACGTTTGAGTTGTCGAAAAACTCCACTTGGCGGAAAGCGTAATCGAGATTTACTTCCACGCCGCCGAGGTCGCGTTGAAAGCCGGCTCCCAAACTCAAGCCATAAATGTAGCGGCTTTCACCCGCGGGATCGTTGCCGGCGGTGAAAGCAAAGCTGTAGCCGCCGCGCACGAACAGCACCTCATTCAAAGAATACTCCACACCGAGGCGCGAAGCATCATCATCATAATTGTTGTCTTGATAGAGCGAGGAGATGTTGAGGTGATTCTTCTCACCAACTTTCAGTTTGTAACCGAGTCCGATTTCCAACGCAGAAGGCAGTTCATCTTTGCCCGCCACGATTTGATACGGCGAACTGCCGCGGCTGACATCGATGATATTGCCAGTGCGCAGCAATCCCGTGCCGCCATACTGCATCGACGGACCGACATTCTTCAAGGTCACGCCCAAACTCAAGCCGTTGATGGCCACGAGATCGTTGTATTGCACACCGAAACTAAACGCCAACCCGGTGGCGCTGACGCGATCGATGCTTTCGGAAATGAGGTTGAGGGTGGCGCCGACGCCGACGCGATCACTCAACACGCGGGCATAGGTGAAACCCGCGGTCACGAATTGCGGGGTGATGAGCGCGCCCGTGCCGTCCGGGTTGTCTTCCGTGGTCACGGCAATGTCGCCGATATCGAGCGCTTTCACGCTAAAGCCGAGCGTACCGAAGCCGCTGAAATTAGAGCTTACCGCGAGATAGTTGACGTTGACGTCCGCAATGTGCTGCATGTGTGAGAACATCGCGTTGGCGTTGCGGCTCGCGCGCGCCAAGCCGGCCGGATTCCAATAGATCGCTTCCAATCCGCTCGCGGTGGCGATGGACGCGCCGCCCATGGCGAGGTAGCGCGCGCCGACCGGGATCAATAATTCTGAAGCGGCGTTGGTGCCAACGCGACGCTCGCCGTCAGGCTGATTGCCTTGTGCGTGCACGCCGTCGCTTAAAACCAACAACGTCAGGCTTGCTGCAATTGCAGTCAGAGTTTTTTTCATTCGAATTCTCCTTGGCATTGCCCAAGTAATCTTTCTAGTCATGTTCAAGTTAAGGGAAGACCTGCCAAGCAGGGGAAACCTGACAGGTCTAGCCCGGAGGATATGGGGGGACTTTAGAAATTCCGCAAGAACTGATCTTCCCGCACAACTGCGAGCTTGAGCACTTTGACTTCGTTCAAATCCGGAAAGTCGATGTGCGCGATGTAGATGCCGCTCGCTGCGGGCAAGCCGCGTTCATTCTGCAAATCCCATTGCGCGAACTGCGTTTCACTATCCTTCGAGATCGTGCGCACGAGCACGCCCGCCAACGTGAAAATGCGGATCGTCGCTTTATTGGGCAAATGATTGAACGTGACGTAGCGATTGAAACGATCCGCTTCCGCGCGATTGAAACCGAGATACGGATTCGGGAAAACGTTCACCGCTGCCAGCACGTCCTGCCTGGCCGTTTCAAGGGAGAGCGTCTTGCTGAGATTGGCCGTCGAGAAAGTGAACACGTCGCTGGGTTGATTGGGCTTGCTGGTAATGAAGCGAATGGTCGTGCCTGCCGGCGGTGGCGTGCCGTCTCCGGCAAGATCGCAGATGGTAACGCGTCCAATCGGATAAACGAAGCCGCCATAGAAGTTGGCGAAATAACCATCGCGGGAACCATCCGAGGCTGAAGGATAGGTCGCGCCGGCGCCGAGGTTTTCGCAGATTGCGGCAAATTGATCGTATGAACCGGAACCGGCCGCGCCATCTTCCGGATCCATCCAATAAATCCAGTCTGAATTGGGCACGCCGCCGTACGGATCGGTGCCGGTCGCATAGCCCCACGCCGCAGAGGTCGCAACATTCTCGTTGAGGAACGGAATCATGCGCTTGTCATCGGAAGGATCGTTGGGCGTTGCGATGCCAATATCCCAAATCTCAAACGGCACGCGTGCAATCTTATCATCCGTGAAAGCAAAAACTCCCCAACCGCCGCGCTCCGTGAAGCGCAACTCAAAATCTCTCGGCACGGCATTTCCGATATACCGTTGAATACGGTCGAGTCCGGCCCCGCCGCCGCCGCCGCTCACATAATAATCGCCGGTACTATTCGAGCTGTGCCAAACCGTGTTGCCGCCGAACGTGCTGCACCCGCCCGTGGAACCCGCGCCCGAGCCGCAAGGATCGCCCGCCGGATTGGCAACTTCGACAATGCCTCGACCGCCGCCGGCAAACTCTATCGGCGCGCCCAAAACCTTCACAAGCAATCCATCGACGTTGATGTATCTGCCGTCGCCGCTTTGGTTCAATTGATTCTTCAGCACCGTGTCGCCCTTGGTCGTGTTGATCAAATGCCAAACTTGCGTCGGACCCGGGGCACCCTGGAAAACAACTTTATATTCATCACCCGTAATTTTGGTGGGATCGACAATGATCGGATACAACAAGCCGTTGCTGAGGCCCTCGGCATGGTTGGCAGACAAAGTGTCGTCGAAAACCGTGCGCAAGCGTTCGCCCGGCTTCACGGTTTGCGGCACCACTGTCACCACGGTGGGCGAGCTTTCGAGTGTTTTGATGGTTAATCCTTCCGTGCCGTTATAGTTGTAAGCCGTCACGGCGAAGTGATACGTCTGGCCGTTGATCAACGGCTTCTCACGGAAGCGATCACGATCCAACAACAGCGAGCGCGTCACACCGGTATTCTTGCCGAGTTGCACCGGCAGCGGCAGCACCGAGCCGGAAGCCTCGTCAAAAGTTTCTTGCGAAATGGTGGTGACTTCATCGACGAGATCGAAAGTGCCGAGCTTGAGGCCTTGACTGATTGCCGCGCCGGCAGTGGGCAGTTGATAAACATTATACCCTTGGAAGTTGTAGCCTTTGTTCGGAACAAGCTCGGTCTTATTCACTTCCGCTTCATTCTCGCCCCAGTTCAACACGATCTGTCCGTCCAATTCCGTCGCGGTGAGAAACGGGGATTGCGGCGGCTTGGGCAAATCGAACAAGTTGTCGAATGCTTCTTGCGCGAAGCGATCGGTGAACTTCAACACGGAAATACTCGAAAGGCGATCGGAGCCGAGCGCGGCCAATGCCGCCACCACAACTTCTTGCGTGTCACCCAAAGCCATCGTGAATGGTCCGGAAACCATCAACAAACGACGATCACCGGGATTCGCGTCGATCCAGCCCGTGCCCTTCACCGGATCCCCCGGCACGCGAAATTTGGTGATTTGATTCGTCGTGGGATCAGTCCACGGCTCGGGGGGATTTTCCGGACGAGGACGATAGCCGCGCAACAAGTTCCACCATTGCAGCGTGCCGTTGTAATCGCCGCCGCGCGTGGGGTCGCTATCCTCCTGCCCGGCTGCGAAGAATGCGAACGTGGTCATCGGCAGATTGCGAAAGCCCGCACGCTTTTTCAAACCGAAAATGGCTTCGCCCGCGGGATCGGCTACGAGCGGGCCGGCGAAGAAGTCGTAACCCGAAGCCGGCGGCGGAAGATTGAGCTGCGTATAATTCCCGTCTTGCGAAACCGAGTTATAAACATAACCCAAGCTCAGACTCGTATCGCTGCCTACAAAGTCATCGCCGGCAGCGCCGAGATCGGGATCGGCCCATGCGCACAAGTACATGCTATCGACCACCGCACTTGCCGGGGTCGCGCTCGTGCCTTTGTAGATCAAACGGTATTGTTTGAAGATAATGTTGCCGAGCGGATCGGAGCGGCGATACGCCCACATCGTGAGCTGCATTTCCAAGCCGATCGAAGGCGAGCCATACATGCTCTGCACTGCGCTTTGCTGCAAGTCATTCGTAACGATCCACACGACTTGATCCGCACCCGCGAGGCCAGGCTCATCCGCCTCTGGAAAGAGTTTGGGGCTGCCGTCGTCTTTATATGCCGGAGTGTAAACGCCGTCGTTGTTGGCATCATAAAACGGTGCGCCCTTGTGCGCCGGCCAATCGCGCCAATCGTCGGCGTATTGTTGCCGCACCTCGTCCATCTGCGCCTGGGTCACGTTGCCAGCGGAAATGAGGTTCAATTCCGCAGCGTCTTGGCGCAAGTCCGCAGTAAGATAATCTCTGCGCACGCGCCACACGCGGTCCACATTCTGCCGGTCATTCAAATCTTCCGGTACGCCTTTGGAAAGGATGGCGCCGGGCACGGTGCCGACGCTGAAAGTTTGGCCGCCCACGCGAATCACCGGATCACCGCCGTCATTGACTCTGCCACCCCACACCAAACCGTCTTGAAAAATCGCGGTCGAAAGCAAGCTGCCGCGCGGAAAGTATAAACCAGAGTTGCCGTCGGGTTGAATCGCAGAGCGCCCGTCGGAATAAATCCAGCTCGCCACTTGCGCAACGTTAACCAATGTTTGGTTGGTCGAGGCATTCACTTTGGCCATCCCGTTACTGCGGGACCGCCATTTGTTTTTTGTTCCTTCTTCGGCGGCGAAACTTTTCGCAATACTGCACAACATTACCGCCAGGAGAAGGCCCGAAATGATTTTTTTCATCAAAAAGATCCTCCGAGGTTCTAAATGAAAACGTCTAGTGCTGCTCCACGTGTTCGAATGCAAAAACACTTGCACGCGTGACTACAAATTCGACTTCGAGCTTAACCCAGAAACCCGGCAGGCCGTGCTAAGCCCGCCGGGCTTCTTCTTTGGGAGAGAAGGATGATGCACACTACCAGGCGAAAGCAAAGTTTAGAACTCCAGCCGTGCACCGAAGCGAATTTGCCGCGGCGGGCCCAGCAACTGCAAGCCGAGGACATCAGATTCACCCAGCGCGAAGTTTTCACCATTGCCGTTGAGATTGATGGCGCGATACAACGCGATAAATTGCTCACCGCCATTCGCCGCGATGATTGGGCCGCTCAAATCAGGATTGCTCAAGAAGCCATCGTCATAGGCATTGCCGGTGCGGCGATAAACGTTGACGACGTTTTGCCGGTTGGTGAGGTTTTGGACGTACATGTAGAAATTCACACCCAAACGGCCGACGCTGACGGTTTTATCAAGCCGCAAATTGAGATCGAAATTCCACGGCGTGAGCGAAGCATTCACGGCCTCAAGCGGACGGCGCGAACGCGGGTCGGTAATCTGGCCGCCGATGGACGCATCTTGCTGGCCGAATTCTCCCTCCGAGCGCGTATAGGGATGGCCGCTGCTGAAGTTCATCAACAAATTCAAGCCAAGTTGCTGCAAGATCGGGCCGCCGTCGCCTTTGGCAAAACGGTAATCAAGGCTCGCAGAGCCGCGTTGCGGGCGGTTGAAATCCAACGGCGAAATGATGGTGGGCACTTGCGTGACTTGTTCGATGCCCGCCACGGCGGTGTTGGCCGCGGAGCCGGTGCCCAACGAGCGTGAAAACGTGTAATTGATTTGCCCGGCCACGCGCTTCGTGCGGCGCAGCGAGAGCGAAAGCTCGACGCCCGCGGTGGTGGCAAAATCGCCGTTCACGAGCATGTTATAATCACTCGCGGGCGAAGCGGGATCGACCACGACGCGGGAGAACTGAATTTGGTCCTCGATGTTCTTGTAATAAGCCGTGAGATCGAACGCAGCCGCGTCGCTGAATTGCTGGCTGAAACCGACTTCGTATTGCGTGGTCTTCTCGGGATTCAAACCGAGACCAACAACATTGAAGCGGAAAGAAGTGCCGCCCGTGAACAAGGCATCAAACCACGAAGAGCCGTTGTACAGCGAGCCAAATTGCGGCGCTTGCACGAACTTGCCGTATTGCATATGGAACACGGTACGCTCGGTGATCGGAAACGCCAGTCCCAAACGCGGGCTGACTTCGACCGCGGCTTCTTTCTTCACGAGCTGATCCAAAAACAAGCCTTGATTGGTGCGATCCCATGGTGGATTCGTCGGATCGGCAAACACGAAATCGTCGTTATCCATGACGTCTACGCGCAAGCCGGCATTGATCACGAGGTCGCGCGCTTCGAACTTGTCTTGCGCATAGAAGGACAAATAGTACGGATGGCGGGAGCCTTCGGGACCTTCGACGTCGAGTTCATTGCCGAAGGTATCGTAGCCATAAGTTGATCTTTGCGAAGCGCCGGCGAGAGTACGAAACGCGCCGACTGCGCGCGGATCGCCGGCCATGGCATCTCGAAAGTCATCCGGGTTTTGCCGCGCGGCTTGCAACTGCGTGCGCGACCATTGCGTGTCCAAAGAAAAGTTGCGTGCGGTCCACCGCTCATACGAGCCGCCGAACTTCAATTCGTGCTGCTCATATTGCGTGTTGAACGCGAAGGAGCCGCCGACGTAATTGCGTTTGTTCTTCGTGTAATTGGCAGGGGTACCGGGCGCGACGAAATCGAAACCATAGATGTCCATGACTTGCGCGCCGCCACGCCAGGGCGCTAAACCCGCATAGTCATAAAACTGCACGCCTTCCTGGGCATTGGAGGTGCTGTCCCAATACGCCCAGAAGTTATGCTTGAAGATCGGATCGTAACGCACTTCGCGACGATCGAAGTAATTGAGATTCACCTCATAAAAAGATTTGCTGCCGAGCAAATGCGTTACTTTGAAATTCAAGAGGCCGGTGCTTAAATCTTCCACCTGCGTGCGATCCACATTAAACATGCGCGAAACTAAACTGCCCACTACCGTTCCCGATGAGGCGAGATCGTCTTGACGCCGGAACGAAAACGAGCCGCCGAGACGGAAGATGAGCGGTTTCGCATCGAACACCAGCGTGCCATTGCCGATCCATTGATTGCGGCTGGACGCCGGAATCGCATTGTCGCTCATTTTGAGGCCTTGTCTTTGGATCAACGCTTCAATGCGCGGCTCGCGATTGGTGGTGAGCACGAGCGGGAAATTGTGCTCGTCGACATAAGTATCGCTGTGGTTAAACTCGAAGCCCTTCCAAAAACGCGTGGCACGATCGCGCTCGAAAATGTTCTGTCCCGCAAAGAAAAATTTCAGGCGTTTGGTAAGCAAGGGGCCGCTCACGGTTGCGGTATAATCGGTATAACCGTAGGAATGCGTGCCCAGAAACGTCTCGCCGCGGTCGGTGAAATTGTCGGTTTCAGTTTGGAAGCTGAAACGATAATCATTGCCGCCGCTCTTCAGCGTTTGGCGCAGAATACCTGCGTTCGCGCCGCCGAACTCGGCCGTGTAGCCGCCGGCTTGCAATTGAAACTCTTCCAACGCTTCCGGAATCACGGTAATCGCGTTGTTGCCGTTATTCTGGTCGCGCGTATTCGCGCCTTCGAGATAATAGCCGACTTCATCGTTGCGGCCGCCGCGCACGAACAATGCGCCGTTTTGCACGACCACGCCCGGTTGCAGCGCCACCACCGAATTCACCGTGCGCACCGGAATGTTCTTGAAATCGTCATAACTCTGAATGCGCGTCACGTTGGTGGCGTTTTGATTGACCAAAGGTCGCTCGGCCACAATCGTCACGGCATTGACCTCGAGCGCTTCCGAGGGCAATTTGAAATCAAGCTCCGTCGTCAAACCGGAATTGACACGGATGTTTTCGATTTTGACTTCACGATAACCGATGTACGACGCTTTGAGTTCGTACACGCCGACTGGAACGTTCAGGATGACAAACTCACCCGTAACATCCGTGGCCGTTCCATAAGTCGTTCCCATGATAACGACGTTTGCGCCCGGTAATGGCTCATTCGTTTCACGATCAACGACTTTGCCTTTAATTTTACCCGTGGTGCTCGCCATCGCCAACATCGGCAAGAGCAAAGCCGCCAGCAGGCAGATCAGATTCTTGCGTTTCTTCATTTGACCTCCGACAATTGATTGGCATGAAATGCTACAGCGTTTTGCGTTTACAAAATCCGTCCCTCGCAATACCGTCTCGCCCGGAGACCTTCGCTCGCGTCGAGCCGTATGCGCGCCGGTCGGAAAGCGCCTTGTGGACTGACAGAATTGAGAGGATGCGCTGCGTACATGCTAGCGCAAATCTCAATGATCCGCCAAACTCTTGATCGTTACCGCGCCGGCGCCGCCCATAATCAACGCGGTGTGACTATTCGAGACCGTCAACGGCGAAGTAGCCAACACCACGTCCGTGCCGGCTTCTTTTACTTCGACCACATAGTCTCTCGCCGTGACGACGCGATAGCCGGTATCGCCTTTAAAAGCCAAACGTGCATTCGCAACGGTATCCGTGCCTGCGATTACACGCACATCGACGCTGTAGTTCGGACTGAAATTCAACACGCGCACGGCGACCCCGGGAGTGTCAAATATCCGGCGCTCGGAAATGCGAAAGAACTCTCGTGCAGCACCTGCAATACTCGGCAGCACTGCCACGGTGCCGCGCAAATCGGTGGACATCGCCACGAATTGTTTTTCGCCGTTGGAGAGTGACACTTCGCGACTGCCCGCGGGAAAAGACTTATAGCCCAGGGTATTGCTATAAGTCAAATCACCTTGTGACACGCCATCAACCGCGAGTTGCACGCTTCCCAACTCCGGCGCGGCATGCACGAAACGAAACTCCGAAAGCACCTCCGGCGGTTGCGGCCCGGTGGAAGGCACATCGGCGCAACTCAACAGCAGAACCGCGGAAGTGCACGTGCTCAAAACCAACTTGATCGCTTTTGAGGCCATTGACGCTCCTTTCTGGTTGGATAAAAAAAGATGAAACCGCAAGCGCTTCTGCACTCGAACGCAATGCAGAAAAAGTCCATCATTCCGTTTACAATTACGGCCAAAGCGTTTGGGGTTGTGATTGTTTGAAGGCCGCCAAGAAGGCGCCGTATTTCGACATGTGACCAATGGGCTTTAGGAAAGGCACTAGCAACAATAGTCGAAAAACCACGGCGCTTCTTAGCGACATTGGAATGCAGCATTCATTGTGAAAAACATCACTGGAACGATGTGCTGAACTTGGGTGGGCGCAAGAGAGGAGAATAGCCGGAAGGAAAAGCTTGCCTTTGTAAAATGGCGAAGCTATCTTTTGTTGGATTGTGAAAGGCTATTCGTAGTCTTTTACGCCGGCTCGGTGAGAGTTGCCGCTCTCATCGAGCTTTTTTTTATAGCTTTCGCAAATGAAGTGCCACTAGTCCGAGGCGCTGCTTATTGCCAACAAAACACACTTTCCACAAGTGCGCAGGGTGAATATGATGAATAACGCGTGCAGGTCTTTGCATTATCGCGGTGCATACTTATGCACGTTGCCTAAAAGAGAAAGGGATGAAGCTGGTTTTCAGCGTGAATGGACGCACTAATACGATGCTATGACGGTGAGAAGTTGCAAGAGGTTTAAGCTTTTTTGACCAATGGATGATATTTTTCTTGTGCTCGCTGCATTTTGCCATTTTGCGCCGAAGGCCCACGAATCACACCAAATGCAGCCCAGCACTCTTCGCGTTTTCAAGTGGGG
>JABWAN010001096.1 GCA_013361015.1 Candidatus Zhuqueibacterota bacterium
AACTGCCACCCCAAGACGAAAACGAACGCCAGCAAAGCAACAAGGGCTAGTGGTAAACTTTCAGCCGGAATCCCTGGCAGTTTTCACCGGAATACACACTTGAAGACTACTATGGTATCTTTCGTAGCGCTTGAGCAATTATCAATCGTAACAAAAGGAATTTCTCTAAACTCACCGACCAACTCCGGCGCGCAGCCCGTGCCGGAGAGGGAAATGGTGTTGTCGGCGCAGTCGGTGTCATGCTCGATAACGAGCGTGGCTGGATATGGCTGTGGCATGAGAGGCTTGAAGCAAATTTCGAGTGCGAAAGATGAGTCCGGCGCAATGGTGGTGTCGGCGCGCGGCGATAACGTAAACACGCCCTCATCAGGCAGAATATTGAATTCATGAATTGTGATCGGCTTGCTGCCGCGATTCGTGAACGTGATTGCATGTGTGGCAAAAGTATCCAAACGCACCTCGCCGAAGTCGAGCGCTGACTTCGAGCTTGCTAAAACATACCGCTCTGCATGTGCTTGCAGCGGCAGTGTGATCGGTGTTGCGAGATTTGTTTTGAAAGATAAAGTATCGGGAAAATCGCCGGTATCGCCGCCGGGGCGAAAGCTCACCGATATGGTCTGCATCGAATTTTTTCCTAAGACAAAGTTTCTCAGCTTGACAAAGTACACGGGCTCGCGCTGCCATTGAATATCTTGCACGCGCAGAGTATCGCCGCCGCAGTTGGTCACCGTGAAAGTTTGCGTCGTTTCTTCACCGGCGCAGATCGAGCCGAAATTCAAAATTGAGGCTGAAGCGCAGAACCGTGACGGCACTCTGCCTGTGCCGGAGAGTGCGATAGCGATGCGCGGCTTTTGCCAAGCTTTGCTGAGGATGATCAAAGAATCCTGATAAGCGGTGTCTGCCAGTGGCGCGAATGTGATTTCGAGAAGTAAGTCGGCATTTGCATCGACTGTATCAGCTGTAGGCTGAACCGTGAAAATCGTGCCGCCACTCTTTACGAAAATACTGTCTATCTCCCACGGCGAACAACCGGCGTTGGTTAAAGGCAACGTATCTATTTTTTTCATGCCTGTGTCAACCACCCTAAACTCCCAACTCGTTGGGGCGTCGTCAGCAATCTGCGGGGCGCAACCTGCGCCGAAGAGGGGGATCGTGTCATTCGCGCAATCGGCAGTTTGATCAAGCACAAGCCTGGCTTTATTATACTCCTTCGGCATGAGAGGCTTGAAGCAGACTTCGAGTGCGAAAGAAGAGTCGGGTGCGATTGTCGTGTCGTGTGCGAACGATGCTTCGAACCCGTCTGCCGGAATGATCTCCACGTCCGTAATTGTAATTGGCTGATTGCTGCGATTCTGCCAACGAATTGTCCGGCAGGAATCTTTAGAGAGGGCGACGTTCCCAAATGAGAGGCTGGAGGTGTTTGCCTTCAGCTTTGCTGCCATACCTCTGCCTCTGACGCGCAAAGTTTTTTCGCCATTCGCTACCGGCGCCGAAAAAGTAAAGGTCGCGGAATCTATTGCATCTGCTGTTGGCGCATAGGTGATGACAAAGACGTGTTCGCCCTGCGCGCCGATGGTGATAGCTTCTTTGGAAGACGGCGTAGGAATTAGGCGAAATGCTTCGCTTCCAGTAGCCGTGATTGTGTCAATCGCAAAGGCTTTATGGCCGCGGTTGCGCACTCTCACTTCACGCGAGGAATCTTTGCCCACACAAACTTCGCCGAAATCGAGCGTGTCGGGTGAGACCGAAGCGAACGCGCCGAGCAAGCCTTTGCCAACGACCAAGAACTCTTGCGGCGCATTAAAGTATTTCCCATGCACCAAGATTTTGGCGTTGTCTATCTGAACCGTGTCGGGCTCATACTTTACTCCAATTGTAATTTGGCCGGGCCCGGCGACGGTCGTATCCTCTTTCCAGGTGAGATCAAAAGGAGCGGTCTTTGGCTCCACTGTGGTGCTATCGATAAACAGCGGGCAATCGCTGGCGTTGTCGATGTAGAAAGGTGCTTCGACGGTTTCTCCAGCCACAGCGACGAGCGTATCGAGCAGCGCCTGCGTGGGCGCA
>JABWAN010000075.1 GCA_013361015.1 Candidatus Zhuqueibacterota bacterium
CGCCGCACAACATTTTGCGCAAATGGGTGCAATGGCAATATTCCATTGCGCATTTAGCCACCCTCACGGAGCAACCTTACACGCTCGATTTGCGCGAGTATTGGTTGCTGGTTGTGGTGGAGAACCTGCTCTATAGTTTCGTGTTCGGTGAACTCTATGTCCTTTGCGCACGTTGGTACTGGCCGGATTCTGCGCGCAACTTTTGGACGGGCGCTAGCCTGCTCTTTGCCTGTTTGCCTTTGTTGTCGGTCTTGCAATTCTGTGTCATCGGCGGCAGCCCGGATGTGCTTACCCTGCTCTCTGCAGGGTGCGGCCTTGCGGGTGGATTGCTGTTGATGGCGATGCTCACACAAGCTCGGCGCCGCTCCACTGCATTACCGCTAGGCTTTGGTTATTTCACCGAAGCCGCACTCGCGATTCCATATCTGCTCTTCTTTCTTCTGCTCGTGCTGCGGCCCGATCTGCCGGACCTTCGCGTCGAAGTTCCGGCGCTTGTACAAAACGGGACGAACCTGGCAAGCGCCGGAGATTTTTTGCAAAGATTGTTGCTCTCTTTGCAGCCGGAAGTTTTGCAGCAAGGCGGCTCGGCATATTTGCGGCTTTTCGTCAAACTCTTTTGTGGAAGTCTGTTTCTCGGGATTGCGTTGAAGTATTTCCCACCGAGTAACGAATTGGTCAATGCCGCGCATGGCCGCTTCTATATAATTGTGAGTAGTCTCCTTTTCGGCGTCGTTGCGCAAGCGCTGCGTTACTGGCTTTGGGGCGCAAACGTCAGCCTGCTCGCAATCCTTGGAATCAGTTCGGGCGTGGGTGTTGCCGTTTGGCTTGCCAGCCGGTGGCCTAATGAAATTTGGGGGGAATAAAAACCTCGGTGGCGAGTAGAATAGAGTGAAAATCACTTTGGGCTTTGTTCTACTTCAGCGAGGGTCATATGAAATCCGTTGTGTCATGCTGTGCTGCCACGTTGCTTCTCACCGCCGTTGCGTTTAGTCAAGGTCTCATTGTTCGCCCGGACTTTCATCCGGCCGCGTTAGAATTGCGCCGCCACGCTGTGCGCGCCGAGGTGCACGAGCAAGTCGCGGTCGTCACGGTCGAGCATGAGTTTTACAACCCGGGGGCTACGACGGTGGAAGGCGCCTTCCTTTTTCCGCTTCCTCCTCAAGCGCAAGTCTCACGTTTTGCCATGCACGTTGATGGCAAAGAGCTGGTCGGCGAATTGTTGACTGCCGAGGAAGCCCGCCGCATCTACGAAGACATCGTGCGACAAAATCTTGATCCCGCATTGCTCGAAATGGCGGACTATCGCACGTTTCGCGCGCGCATCTTTCCGATTCCGCCGCGCGCCACGCGGCTGCTCACGCTGCGTTACGATGCGACCTTGCCGCGCGAGGGCAACGTCGTAACGCTGCAGTATCCCATGCAAGGCAATCTCACGCAACGCGGCACAGGCTGGCAACCAAGACCATGGCCGCAGCCCGGACCGATGCCGATGCCACCGGAGTCTGCGCAAATGCCGGAGCGCCCGCAGGTACAGCAGAGCACGATTCAAATCGAACTGCGCACTGATACCGGTTTGCGCAACATATACTCGCCTTCGCATCGCGTCGAGGTGAAACAAGCCAGTGACCGCCGCGCGACGGTTTCGTTCGAAGCGAGCCATGCCTTGGAGGGCAAAGACTTTCTGCTCTACTACTCCCTTGATGCGAATGAGATCGGCGCGACGCTGCTCACGCATCGTCCCGAAACCGGCAAGCCCGGTTATTTTATGCTTTTGCTCTCCCCGCAGGTTGATTTCAAAGAACACCAAATCTCCGCGAAAGATTTGGTGTTGGTTTTGGATACTTCGGGCAGCATGGCCGGGGAAAAAATCAATCAAGCCAAAGCTGCTTTGCGCTATTGTTTGCAGCGTTTGGGCGAGCGCGATCGTTTCGGCTTGGTTACTTTCAGTTCGGAAGCACGAAGCTTTCGCCCGCAGCTTGCCGGCATCGAGGCGCGCGACGACGCGCTCTGGCACGTCGATCGTCTTGAAGCCACCGGCGGCACGAATATCAACGAAGCCCTGCGCGCCGCCGCGGAATTGCTGCGCGATTCGCAGCCCGGGCACGGCATGATCATTTTCCTCACCGACGGGTTGCCGACCAACGGCGTTACGGACGAGGGCCAGATCCGTCGCAATTTCACGCAAGCGCAGCGCGGCGAAGTCAAACTCTTCTCGTTCGGCGTCGGGTTCGATGTGAACACACGCCTGCTTGACGGCCTCGCGAGGGAGAATCATGCGTTCGCAGATTACATTTCGCCGCAAGAGAATATTGAAGAGCGCGTCTCCACGTTTTATGAAAAAGTGCGTTACCCGGTGTTGGGCAATCTCGCCTACGAATTCCGCGGCGCGGACGTGCGTTTGCTCTCGCCGGCACGCTTGCCGGATTTGTTCAAAGGGGGACAAGTCATTCTTGCGGGACGTTATCATACCGCCGGGCAAGTCACGGTAGTGTTGCGTGGACAAACGAGCGAACGGCGTCAGTCGTTTCAATATGATTTCAATTTTCCCGAACGCGAGCGCGAACGCGAATTTGTCGCGCGGCTATGGGCTACGCGCCGCGTCGGCGATTTGCTCGAAGACATGCGCTTGAACGGCGAGAATGCCGAGCTGAAAAACGAAGTCATCGCGCTTGCGAAGGAATTCGGTTTGGTTACGCCATACACTTCTTATCTCGTGCAGGAAGAAGAAGGGCTGACAAGGGTTTCAGGTGGGCAGCCGGATCGTTTTAGAATGCGAAAGCAAATGCCGGCGACAGCAGCCGAAAGCGTGCCGCCAGGTGCCCCTACTGTCCATTACGACCTCTCCTCCATGTCAGAGACTTCCGGCGCCGGCGCGGTTGCAATGAGCAAATCCATCCGCGAAATGAAAGAAACTAATCTAATCGCCGAGCCGCAGTCCGCGCGTGTTGTTACCGTGCAAGGCCGTTTAATGACGCTCTCTCCTGAAAATGTGTGGAGCGACAGTGAGTTTCGCAGCGGCGCGAGCACGATGAAACTGGCATTCGCTTCCGAAGCCTATTTCACCTTCTTGCGGATTTATCCCGAAGCACGCGAGTTTTGCCAATTGGGACAGAAAGTGATCTTTAAGTTTCGCGGGCGCTTTGTGGAAATCGGTGCGAGTGGAGAGAAGCAAATGAGCGAAGCACAAATTCGTGCGCGGCTCAAATAGTGCGGGCTTTCAACCGGCCTGCGAAGCCAACAGAGAGTATGGCCTTTCAGGCACGTAACTTCTCGATCAAAAGCGTACGTTGCACAACATTGCAACGTACGTTTTGCATCGCAGTGAAATGATATGAATCCAAGAATGGAGCAACACCATGAGCATAAAAGCAATCAGCGCGCTGATGATCTTCTGCTTCGCATTAAGCACGCGTGCACAAGAACCCCCAATCGCGCTGCCCTTCAAAACGCTCGCGCAGCAGAGCCAGTGTGAACACTCGCAACGCAAAGACTATGTGATTCGCACGCAAGCAGATTGGGAGAAACTCTACCAAAAAATCTACGGCGTGCAACTCAACGCGAAAGCCGCGCGCTCCGACTCGGCGCTGCTTAAAATTGATTTCGCCAAACAAATGATCATCGCCGTGTTTCAAGGCCAAAAGCCTTCCGGCGGCTACAGCATCGAAATCACCAAGCTGGTGCGCGACGGCAAGCGGCTCGAGGTTGTCATAGAAGAAAAAGCGCCGGGCAAAAATTGCTTCACCACGCAAGTGCTCACGCATCCGTTTCATGTGATCGTGACGGAAAAGAGCGATCGCAAGGTGGTGTTCACGCGCCGCCAAATCACTGTGGACTGCCGCTAATACGATCTTTGCGGTTTTGGTTATGAGCGCAAGAGTGAGTACGGCGACATTTATGTTGCAACAAAACAGAACGCGCGATATAAATGTCGCCGTACAATTTCGCCCCAAGCGAGTCTCTGTTTGTGAAGATCAAAATTGGAGGGCCGCCGAATACGCTTCAACCAGGCGTCGCAGGAAACGAAAGCTCAGTATTGGACCACACCTCTCTGCACGCTCGGCGGATGCAAGCTCATCACATAAAGCCGGTTTTCCGCATCGAATGCCAGCGCCGTGGGCGATGCGCCGGGCACGAGGTCGTTCAGCTTCCATTCAAAAAGAAGCTTGCCCTCCTCGGAAAAAACGCTTATGAGCGATCGGCCCGCCTCCGCGACGAATATATTTTCAAAACGATCGAGCGCGACGCCGAGCGGCTTTTGCAGCCCTGCCTTCTTTCCCCATTGCGATAAAACTTTCATCTCCGCACTCAAATGCCAAATGCGAGGCGTTGCCGTATCGGTCACGTAAACCGATCCATCGCGTGCAGCGACGATTCCCGTTGGTGTTTGCAGGGAATCGTCCGCGGGCGCTCCGTAAAACACTTGAGTCGTCGCGCCGAAAGCTTGCACACGGCGATTGCCGTGCTCCGTCATCCACAGCGTTGAGTCCGGCGCGAGCGTGAGACCCATGGGACGCAACATGAGCCCTTTGCTCCGGCCCTCGTCGCCGAAGCGATGCAACAACACACCGCCGAGATTGAAACGCAGCAGCGAATTGCCGGCAATATCTGCGACAAAGAACTCGCTCGCAGAAAGCGCCGCCAACGCCGTGGGGTGCCCGAGCGAGGAATGCGAAATGCGCGTCAGCTCTTTGCCGCTTTCATTGAAAACAAAAATTGCCTGCAAAGACGAGTCTGATACGAGAATTTTATTGCCGGGAAGGATTTCTAAATCACACGGGCCGGCGAGGTGTTCCGGCGCGCTCCAAGTGGAGTCGAGCAGAAGAGCGCTTGGGCGTGGTGACTGCCTGCAACTCCATCCGAGGAGTTGCAGGCACAAAAAGATCGCAAACAAAAATCCTGATTGCACTGAAAGAGATTCCTCCTGAGTGACAACTTCCTTTCACGCTTGCGCCTGCGTGAAGAGATCGACAAAACCTTTGTAGCTCTTGGCAACCATGGCCACTGCGTCCGCGCGGCCGTGCTTTTTTTCACGATAGCCGGCGAGCGCATCCCAGAAAATGGTGCGGCCCACTGCGAAGCCGATGACGCCGTCAACCTTCGCACCTTCCTTCAGCCAGTGGCGCACCTTTTCATCATTCTCGCCGCGGCCCAAGACGATCATGCCGACGTTGCTGCGGCCCTTGCTGCGCGCTTGCGCAACAATGGCCTTGTAATCGCTCGCGCTCTCCAAGCCTTCGAGTTTCCACACGTCCGCTTCGATACCCGCGGCTTGCAACTCGGCAATCGCTTTTTCCATCAAGCCCGGGCGCACTTGCGTGTCGTATTTCTTCTTGTCACCGCCCAGCTTATCCAATTGCGCCGGCAACGCGGGCACGAGCAGCTCGAACATGAATTTGCGATTGTGCGTATGGCAATAGTCGCTCAGCTTGGCCAGGCGCGCGGCTTGGCGCCGGTTCAGTTCTTTATCGTCCTCGCTGTTATAACGCACGAGCACTTTCACAAAGGTCGGATTGAACTTCTCAATATGCTCGCCGAACTTGTCACCATATTCGAAATCGAACTCATCTTGGCCGCTTTTCTCCGCGGGCATCGCGACTTTGATGCCGTTCTGCAACGCATCGAGCACGCAGGCCGAGCCGAATTGTTCATCAACGAGAATGGCAGCTTTGTCTTTCGGCACGCCCTGGGCGAGCGCCGCGCGAAAGCCTTCATACACGATCATTTTGTAAGAAGCGATTTCCTGCGTTTCAGCCGCGTTCGGATCGCGGCCTTTGATGCCAAACATTTTGGATTGAAACGAGCCACGATGATCGAACGGCATCACGAAGAGCTTGTCTTTATACCCTAAATCTTTGGGGAGCATAACTTCCTCCTAAATGTTGTGAGATGAAAAGTAAGTACGTTTGCTGGTCACCAAGAATATGCGCAACGGAGGAGAACTTGAACTCAGCACTGCTTGTGGGAAATATGAGGGCCGTGAGAGTAATTCTTTCCTTCGCGCGAGCGAAGATAGAGAGATTCTCTTTCTTCTGCAAGGGCTGAATTGGTGGACCTCACAGTGGGCTCATCTCTGCACTGGAAATTTCTTTTGAGCAGTAGCGCTTGCTTGTTGCGGCTGCAATATTGATGATCTTCGAGAGGGGAAGACGTGGCACAGTTACTTCTGAATGGCCTTCTGCAAAATGTTTTTTCGAAAGGCATTTGCGAAATTTGTCGATCGCACCGAGCCCGTCAAGGCTTTCAGCAAGCTGCCGGAGCTGTTTGGCTTCGCGATCGAATATTCCGAGGGCACAATGAATCCACGCCAGGCTATTACTGTCCGGATTTCGCCGCGGTGGGTGATGACGGCGTGCATTGGCTGCTGGAAACTGGAGGTGAGCAAACCGGCGAAGTCTCGCATAAAGATTTCGCGGTAGAGAGGAGGTGTGAAAATGCGATGGCAGCTTGGCGGCGCGGTAAAATCTTTTCCAAAAACTGCCCGTGTCTTCAATTCAAATTCGCCCGCAACTTTCGAATACCCTCCTTCGCAACCTTGTAACCTGGCCGCAAGGAAAGTGCGCGCTGATAAGCCTCCAGCGCCAGCGGCCAGAGTCCTCTCATTTCATAAATCGTCGCCATGTTCACATGGGGAAATTCTGGGTGATCGTAACGCAGCGCCTGCATGGCCTTCTTCAGCCACGTCTCGGCTTCTTCCAACTTGCCTTGTTGCATGAGGTATACGCCGATGTCATTGTAAGGATTGCCGTAATCCGGATCGCGCACGATGGCGCGATGGCATTCGGCAATGGCCTCCTCCAGTTTTCCCATCATGCCGTACGTCCAGCCGAGAAACGTATGTGCTTCGGCGGTTGGCTCCATTTCGAGTGATTTTTTGTAATATGCCACAGCTTGTTCGAGATGCCCGGCCATTTGCAGTTCATAGGCCATGCGCAACAAACGAAAAGCTTCTGCTTTCAGTTTTTCCATAAAAGGTATCCGGCAGTTTTGTTCGGAAGCGGCGACGCACGCAAAGCTTGTAAACCGTCTGTGACGTATGAGCGCCGGCGCATGCCGAGTAATACGGCGTCAACGCCTTCGGTATTCAATAGAATCCGCAAAGCGGTTTGAGAGAGTGGCGCGGCCGCAAATTCCGGCATGCTGTGTTCCAAACGGGCTTTCAAGGCACGCGACTTTTCTGCAGCGTTGCGACTGTGCACTGCTGACAAAGTCTGCAAAACCTCATCCAGCGCGCTGCGATAGCGCTTTTCCCACGCGCTCCACGCTTGCGCTTGGCCGGTGAGTGCACGCAAAACGTGCAGCGCATGTTCGCAATGCGGCGTGATGTTGTATTGATGCACGTGATCCCAATGCGACCAGTCGCGAAAGAAGCGCAGCCCGCGTTCGAGCTGTGCGGCCCAATTGAAAATCTGCTCGAAATTCTCCAACCGTGACGATAACCCCAGCTCGGGCGCAAGCCGATCCACGAATTCTTTTTCGAGCCGCGCCAGCGTCGCGAGCTGCTGCGGATAAATTTCTTCGGCGCGCTGCAGCGACATGGTTTTGAAATCTGCGAGGCGCATCATATCGCGGACCGTCATGGCGTTCAGTGGGCGATTGGCTAATGTTGCGAGGCCGTGCTCGCGCGCGAACTCCAACAACGTTTGCCGGCCTGCACTTTGGTTCTTTTCGAACACTGCGCCGCTTTCGAACAAGTTCATCGGAAACTGAATGACGGCGAAATGGTGTTGCGCACCGAGGCGCTCGGCAATCTTCCAGACTTCCTCGAGTGCAGTGAATTCCGAATCGTCGTTCGCCCGCGGAAAAGTATTGGATGAAATGCCATACCACGCGAGTTTGCCCTCTGCAACTTTGCTTTCCAGAAAAAACAAAGCGGCGGCGAGGCGCCGATAATACTCCGCACGCGCTTCGTGCAGAGGCATATGTTGCTGTTTGGCGTGCGAGAGAAAGTATTCGGGATTGTGGAGCAGGAGCACATCGAGAAAGGATAGTTGTAACCGCGCAAGGCTGCGTTCGAGCTGATCCTCCAGAAATTCGGGATGGATGCAATGCCAACACCCTTCCATGTATTTCACCATCTCTGGAAAAGGCATGCCGCGGCGTTCGCGTTCTTGCGCCAGTCTGAGATTCTGGCCTTGCACGTATCCCACTTTGGAAACGACGGCGATCTCTTCGCGCGCCAGCTTGTTCTGTGCCAACAATTCTTGCAGAACTTGCCCGACCAACTGCTCGGATTCGCCGTCCCCATAATTGGTGGAAGTGTCGATGAGATTGATGCCGTTGGTGAGTGCAAATTGCAGCGCTTCGGCATGTGCCAAATTCCCGGCAGCAATGCGATAGCAACCGAAGCCGAGACGGCTCACATGCCATCCGGTTTTGCCGAAGACGCGGCGAGCATGCTCGGGCAGATTGTGGCGCGCGCAAAAAGCCTGCGTGGCTTGCGGAGTCGCTGCGCTCATTCACTCGACTCCAAAATATTTGAAAATGATTTCGGCATCCTGCACGGGATCGGTCGCCGCACTGGTGCGGTCGGTTTTGGAACGATCCACCAAACGCCCGGCAGCCGCGCGAACTTCTTCCGGAAAAGCGTGATCTTCAGCCATGCGATACAAACCGTTGATGAAAGTCGAAGCATAGTCGCGACGACTCGGCCCGATGCCGATCTTCTCGCGCATGGCCATGCCTACCGCACGTCTTGCGCATGTGCGTGCGCGGCCGATATTACCCTCGGCCTGCACGGCGCGCGCTTCGGCCATTTCATCTGCGAGCGTGCGGTTGCGTTTGTCATTGTGATCTGCGTGCACGGGTCGAACTTTCAGTTGTTGGATTGCTAGCGGGGGGATCGTTGGATTGATGCACCGAGCAATCCCCCAATCCAAGACTCTATCAACTCGCCAAGAGCCGCTGCGCGTTCCCGCCGAGCACGAGGGCAATTTCGCGTTCGGAAAACGCCGCGGATTTCATTGCCGTAAGCTGGGCTTCAAAAATATCTTTGCGCCAACCGCGCGGGAAAACGCCGGAATCCGTTCCGAACAAAATGCGCTCTGCGCCAAACACGGCTTTGGTACGATGAAAAACATCGGCAAGCGTGAGCGGAAATTCCTGCGCCGCCATCCAATTGTTCGAGCTGGACGTGTCGACGAAGACATTTTCGCATTGCATGCCCAACATCAAAGTCTCGCGCCAGAAGCCGCAGCCAAAGTGTGGAATGATGAAACGCAATTGTGGAAAGCGATTCGCGACAGCCTGCAAATCGAGCGGATTGGCGAAATGGCTGTCATACAAACGCGGCAGGCCGAGGGCATCACGCAGCGCCACTTGCAGGATGCCGAAATGCACGAACACGCAGAGCTTGCTCGCCGCCATTGCCTCGAAGAAAGGCACAAGCTCCTCGGCGTGCACATGATAATGGTGCAAAGCTGGAAAGAGTATCACGCCGCGATAACCGAACTTGCTGCTGAGATTCTGCACCCGCGTGCTGCTGCCCTCGACTTTCGGATTTACCAAAAAGAATCCGGTCAGCCGGCCTTCTGCAAGGCGCAACGCCTCGCCCACGGCATTGGTCTCTTCCGGTACGCTCGCGAAGACGATTGCCTGTGTGATTTGATGACGATCCAGTTCATGGAGCCATTTGTCGAGATGGGCTTTGACGGAGAGCGCGGGCAGTTCCACCTTAGTGCGCGTGGCAAGCGCGGCAAGAACTGCCTCCACATTGGCTGCGTCCTTTTGCCGGGCCAAAGCCGTGAAAAAATCGTGTGAGAAAAAATGCAGATGAGAATCGATGAGTACCATGGCGTGCGCTCGTTAAACGGAGTTTCGGTGAAGTGCGCATGAAGTGATTTTTATTTCGTGGCAAGATAAAGAACCGGTCGAGGAAAGTCAAGTTGTGCGTCCTTGACTTTACAGGCATAGTTTTTTACCTTTTTTGAATTGCGCTCGGGTAGTGAAAAACGCAGCGAGGTGCGAGAAACCAAATGAGAAGATTCGCACGTGACGGAATTTTCGTGCTGCACTTATTATGGGCGGGTATTGTGCACGCGCAATCCATGCTCTCTGCCACGCTTTCAGGCCAAGTGCGAGACGCGGCGAGCAACGGGCCGCTTGCCAGCGTAAACGTCTTTCTGGCGAACACCATGTTGGGCTGTCAAACTGATGCGCAGGGTTTGTTTGAAATTCGCAATGTGCCGTTCGGAACACATGATTTAGTGGTCTCACTGCTCGGATATGAAGTGCAAAGGCTTGAGGTGCGCATTACGAGCGAGCACGTCACCATTCCGCTTTTCCGTCTCCTCAGCAAACCATTGCAAGGCCCGGAGGTCGAAGTGGTTGCCGAAGAGGCCGAAGCCTGGCGCAAAGATTTAAGAAAATTCGAGGAGTTCTTCTGGGGACGCTCGAAGTTCGTTGCGCACTGCAAAATTCTCAATCCGGAAGTTCTAGACTTCGCGCATGATGAAAACCATTGGTTCACGGCCACTGCAAGCGAGCCGCTCCAGATTGCAAACCGCGCGCTCGGCTATCGCATCCATCTTATCTTGACGAATTTCGAATATCATGAGCGCCGCAATGAAATTCGCTACAGCTTGATTCCGCACTTCGAACCTTTGCAGCCGGAGAATCCCGCGCAGGAGCAACTCTGGCGGCGCAATCGCCTCAAAGCCTATCGCGGCTCAATGCGGCATTTTCTGCATGCGCTCGCCGCGCAGCGCACGAACGAAGAAGGTTTTGAAATTTACACATTGCCCACATTACCGTGGCAACAACACACCAAGAGGCATCTGCTGACCAAGCCCGAACGTTTGCTCGCTCCCGGCGAATTGCCCACCGAGCGGCGACTCAGTTTTGAAGACTATCTTGAAATCGTTTTTGCAGGCGACCGTGAGAAAACTTCATGGATGACGACCTCCTCGCAGGCGGTGGTCATGAATATCGCCGGCTATGTCTATAGCGGCCGCGATCTTTTTGTGTATGGCAGTTGGTTTCATCAACGCCTCGCCGAAGCCTTGCCGCGCGAGTATGCGCCGCCGGAAGAATGATGCAACACGGAGTGCGATCGCCGTCTTTATGAAATCTCTCAAGCCGCTTTGCGGTGACGCAGGCATGAAAGCTTACAACGAAAAGTGGGTACGGCCCGTCTTTTTGAATTAACTCTGCAAAATTTCTTTCTCACCTAAGCACAAGGTTCGGAACATGTGGATGAAGCACTCTCTTCGGTTTCAAGCTAATCTTCTTGCAATCGTCTCGCTGTGTGCGTTCGGTGTTTGGGAAGAGCTCGGGGCGGAAGATTGGCCGGGGTGGCGCGGGCCGCAACAAACCGGCGCCTCGAATGAAACGGGTTTGGTTTCCAGTTGGTCCGTAAACGGCGAGAATCTGCTTTGGAAAGCGGATTTCATTGGGCGTTCCACGCCCATCGTGATGAATGGTCGCGTGTATGTTATCGGTCGAGTCGGAGAGGGTTTAGCACGGCAGGAAGTGGTGGCGTGCTTTGATGCGAACCGCGGAACACAACTGTGGGAACATCGTTTCAACGTTTTTCTCACGACGGTGCCGTTCAATCGCGTAGGCTGGGCGAGTCTGGCCGGCGATCCCGAAACTGGAAATGTGTATGCCTCCGGTGTGGGCGGCATGTTTATTTGCTATAATCGCGACG
>JABWAN010001097.1 GCA_013361015.1 Candidatus Zhuqueibacterota bacterium
TCCTGTGATGATGCCCTGCATGACGCGACTCAGCGCATCGGTGCCGGCGACGCCCTGACTCAACGATAAATGGATTGACGACAATGTAAAAAGCGCGGCGCCCAGCGTAACCAGAGCATGCGTGCGTAAACCTGCCGGTTTTCCTTTCAGCTCTCGGTTCAGGCCGATGGCGCATCCCACGGCTGTCGCCGCAACCAGGCGCAGGATGACTTCGCCGACGTCAAGATTATCGATTGGATTCATTAATCGATGCTCCTTATCACACACCCAAAAAAAACACAGGATGGTTATCGTACAAGTTTTGCCCAGCTTTCAGTAGCAGCGTTATCCTTTTATGCACGACGTGCATATAAATCTTTTTTTGCCACACGCACTATTTTATCAAGTGCTTCTCGATAGTAGTTGTACTCTTGTGCATATATTTCCCACGATGGATTTTCATCCCAGTCTAGCCTTGGACGATCACGAAGTTCTTTTAATATTTTTGCTGCTTGAGATGAGACAACGAACCCGCCTATATCCGTTGCTTTTTTGATTTTCCAATATGCTTGGCGATGGCTTTTTCGAAGTTCATTTTCTTTTTCTTCGTTATAGCCGGTGCCATCTCCATAATCTTCTTTTTTTATTTCGCAATATTGAATTAGATCATATATCGCATCAATGATTTCAGTATAGGCGCGCTCTTTCCTTTGCCACCATTGCTCAGAGTAGAACTTCCGTAGTGACCATCTGGCTGCTAAATACGAAGCCAATACAGCTGTGGCAATTCCAGGAAGGACTTTTATTAAGAAATCAACCATGTTTCATTTCTATTTTAATGGGCTTGACACTGTCGCTAACCTATAGTCGAACTCCACCGCATCAACCTCTCCGGCGTAATTGGCACCTCCTCTGGCATGACACCAACCGCCTGCCACACCGCTGCGGCAACGGCCGCAGCGCCGCCGTCCATGGGTAATTCACCTACGCCTTTTGCGCCGTGCGGGCCGTAGGGATAGGGATTCTCGATCAAGATCACACGCATCTCCGGTGTATCCAATGAAGTCGGAATGAGGCAATTCGTCATACGATTGTTGTGCACTTTGCCGTTTTGCATGATCACTTCTTCAATTGTCGCGTGGCCGACCGCCTGCAACGAACCGCCTTCAATTTGGCCTTCGAGCAAAAGCGGATGCAGTGCCTTGCCGCAATCGATCGCTGAAACGAATTCCAGCACTTTGATTTCGTACGTGTCCAAGTCAACCTCGACTTTCGCTACATCCGCGCCCCAGCCGAAAACAGGATATGCGTCGCCGCGATAGGTGGCGTCATCCCATTGAATGTCTGAGGGGAGGGAGTAGCCATGCAACACTTTGACATTGCCCTCGCGCGCCAGATATTCTTTGGCAAGATCGGCAAAACTCGACATGCTGCGGCCCTCGGCCCACAACTCGCCGTTGCGCAGCGCCACGGCATGCGCGCCCCATTTTTTCCGGCCAAAAGCCTCAAGTTTATTCTTGAGAACATAAGCCGCGTCTTGCAGAGCTTTGCCGACGATCATGCAGGTGCGCGAGGCCACCGTCGGGCCGCTGTCCGGAACATGTGCAGTATTGGGTTGCGCGAATTCAACGTCATCATAATTCACGCCCAAGGCTTCAGCGGCAAGCTGGCAGAAAATGGTTTCCGTGCCTTGCCCCATTTCAATCGAGCTGGTAAGCACGCGCGCTTTTCCTGCTTCAGTCAATTCCAGCCCGGCGCGCGTGGGCAAGCGCGTTTCACCGCTGCCCGTGAAGCCGGCGCCATGAAAGAAGAGGGATAAACCCACGCCCACGCGTTTATGCGAGCCGTTTTGCTTTTGCGCTGCCGCGTATTCTGTTAGATAATTCGAATTCTTAACCGCGGCCTCCAAAACTTGTTCAGCGCTGACGCTGAGATTGAGGGTTTGCCCGGTTGCGGTAACCTCGCCTTCGCGCAACAAATTCTTTTGCCGAATTTCGAGCGGTGACATGCCGAGCGTTTGCGCGATTTGATTCATGTGCATTTCATAAGCAAAACAGGTTTGCGGCGCGC
>JABWAN010001098.1 GCA_013361015.1 Candidatus Zhuqueibacterota bacterium
CAAAAAGGATAAACAGCCAAAGAGCCAATATCCCCCGCAATGTCATTCTGTAAGAACCTTCTCTCGCACTTGGCACACCTTGCAATAACAGGATGTATCGTGAGCACTAGAGAAGATTCCTCCAGAATGACATCGAAGAGGAGGCTCGTTGAAAATTTTAATAGAGACGTGCTTTTAGCAAACAGGATTTCTTCATGACCACCTTCGACGTCATGTTCTACGTTTTCGCCGCATGGACGTTGGCCTCTGCAGCGATTATGGTTTTCGCGCGCAACATCATTTATAACGCCATCGGTTTGCTCTTCACGCTCATCGGTGTGGCGGGCCTATATGTCATGCTCGGCGCGGATTTTCTTGCGGCCACGCAGATGCTCATTTACGTCGGCGGCATTCTCGTGCTGCTGCTCTTCGGCGTGATGCTTTCGCAACGGTTCACGGGTTTGGAAATGCGCACCGGCACGTTGCGCATGTGGCCCGCGCTGCTCGTGTGCGCCGGCGTCGCGGCGATCATGATTCGACTAATCATGAGCAACCCATGGCAGGTGACGACCACTGCGGAGATGGCGCCCACCGTAAAGAATCTCGGCATCTTGCTGATGACCGATTATCTCATTCCATTTGAAATCGTGTCGGTGCTTCTGCTCGCCGCGCTCGTGGGCGCGGCGTTCATTGCGCGCAGGGAGGCCAGATGAGTCCCGTTGGCTTGCAGCATTTTCTCATTCTCGCCGCCATTCTCTTTGCGCTCGGCTTGATTGCGGTCATTACCAAACGCAACGCCGTCACCGTGCTCATGGGCGTGGAGTTGATCATCAACGCCGCGAATATCAATTTCATCGCCTTCGCGCGCTATCTTGATAAAGACCTCGACGGCCAAGTCTTCGGAGTTTTTGTGATCATCGTCGCCGCGGCCAGCGCTGCCGTCGCGCTCGCGATTGTGCTCAATCTTTATCAGCGCATGCACTCCGTTGATTTGGACGAGGCGGATTCGCTGGCAAGGTAAATTTGCCACAGAAATCCACAGAAGCCCACAGAAAAAAGCCGTGGAGGGTGTGTCATGGCTGAGTTTCTTTATGCCGATATTACGAAGCAAATCATTGGATCGGCATTCGAAGTTTGGAAAGTACTGGGATACGGATTTCTGGAAAAGGTGCATGAGAATGCACTCATGGAAGAGCTTCGACGAGCTAACCTGAAAGTTCAACAACAATTTCTCATTGCAGTCTTTTACAAAGGTACTCAAGTAGGACACTATTTTGCAGACTTGTTTGTAGAAGAAAGCGTGATTGTCGAACTGAAATCCGAAAAGGAATACAACTCCAAACACACGAGGCGCAGTTAATAAACTATCTGAAAGCTACTGGAGTAAAGGTCGGTCTATTGATGAATTTCGTTGAAAACAAATGTGAGTTTAAACGCCTCGTTAAGTGACTCGCTTTTTTCTGTGTCCTGCTGTGTGTTTCTGTGGCTAAAATGTGAAGGAACCTCGCTTGGATACGATCATCACCTACGCGCTCATCATTCTGCTGCTGCCCTTGGCGGCCTATGTCATCCAAATTTTCTTCAGCAAACGGTTGCCACGTCAAGGCGATTGGCTGCCCACCGGCGCGATGTTCATCGGCCTTGCGCTCTCGCTTGTGATTCTGGGCCGCGTCTTTTCAGCTTATGATCCCGCTTTCAAAGTGCAACACTCATTTCAATGGGTGAAGCTCGGACCGTTCAACATCACCTTCGGCTTCGCGGTTGACAATCTCACCGCAGTTATGCTTTTCGTCGTCACTTTGATCAGCGCGTTGGTGCATCTGTACTCCATTGCGTACATGCAGGACGACAAGCTTTACCGGCGTTACTTTGCCAACCTCGCGCTCTTTTCATTTTCGATGTTGGGTCTCGTACTTGTTGACGGCTTCTTCGGCATCTATGTGTTTTGGGAACTCGTCGGAGTGTGCTCGTACTTTTTGATCGGCCACTGGTATGAAAAAGACTCTGCTTCCGACGCCGGCAAGAAAGCGTTCATCGTCAATCGCATCGGCGACATCGGCATGTTTGT
>JABWAN010000076.1 GCA_013361015.1 Candidatus Zhuqueibacterota bacterium
CGGCGGCGGCACGGTCGGCGCGGATCTCGACGCCGCGGGCCGTGTGGTCGAGGAACTGCACCTTGCCGGAACCGACGTCGTACATCGCGCCGACGACGCCGATCTCGCCGTTCGCGAGCATGGCCGCGAGCGAATCCGGCAACACAACGCGCGTTGAGTCTGTCCGCGTCGAGTCCGTCAAAAGCTGAATGACGTCGATCTTAACTTGCGCTCTCGGACTGGAAACGAGCAGTATCAGCAGCAGCAGCGCGCGTCGAATGGTCACGGTCGGAAAGGGCTTGAGCACGTGGCAGGTTTCGAAATACGGTTAGTGATTGCAAACGCGGGATGAGGACGGGCAACAATACTGCAAACAGCACAGTGTTCGTCGAGAGATGTATGGCATAAAAATAACTGCCGAACGCCAGCCGCGAAAGAAAACCGGCGAGGCCCAGCTTCACAATGAAAACCTCGCTCACTGTTGTGGCGAGATCGAAAATCAGCGTCAAAAAAAAACCTATCACGCCCCACAACCAAGCGGGCGGCGTACGCTTCGAAGAAAGCCGGCGAACCCAACCTCCGGCAAGGCCGCTCAATGACATGCACAAAACTTGCGCCATCAAAAGCGGCGGCGAAGCTGCGCCATAAGGATTGAAGAACGAATACAGAAACTCGCCGATACCTCCCGTGATCAAACCACTCAGCGGCCCGAGCATGTAGCCCGCAAGAAAAAACGTGACCGTGAGCGGCTCGACGTTGGGCAAAATAATCAGCGCGAACTTGAGACCGAGCGCGAGCGCGATAAAGATCGCAGTCACCACGAGCCTGCGCACATTCACTATCATCACGCCGCCCTCAATGCGCAATGCTCTGCCTCCGCTTCTGCGAGCAGCGCGATGAAATCTTCCGGCGACGTGCACGTAATCAAACCGCCGCGCAACGTGGCCGCGCCGCGAATCTCGTGGATATATTTCACCACGTGCTTGCGAAACAAAATGAGTCCGTAATCACCTTCGTAATAATCGAGCATCAAGCTCAAATGCCGGCGAATGAGCGCGGCCTTCTCGAAGAACGTCACCTCGCTGCGATCCTTGCGCGAAAAAATCCACGGATTGCCAATCGCCGCGCGGCCGATCATCACGCCGTCGCAGTTCGTGTGCGCTTTGATGCGCTCGATATCCGCAACACACTTCACGTCGCCATTGCCGAGCACCGGCACTTTCACCGTCTGCTTGATTTCAGCAATCGCGTCCCAATCCGCATTGCCTTCATACGCTTGCGCTTTCGTGCGGCCGTGTACGGCAATCAAACACGCGCCGTTGTCTTCCAGAATCTTCGCGACCGTAAGATAGTTGCGCATTTGAAAATCCCAACCGAGACGAATCTTGCCCGTGACCGGAACTGATAGCTCGCGCGAAAGTCGATTGAAGATGCGGCCAATCTTCTCCGGCTCCTTCAAAAGTCCCGCGCCCGCGCCGCGTCCCGAAACCTTCGCTACGGAACATCCCATGTTCAAATCAATGATTGTCGGCCCAAGCTGCTCAATCTTTTTACATGCTTCGACGATGAGATCTTCATCCCGCCCGAACACTTGAAACGTCATCGGATACTCGGAGGGATCGTAATCCAACAAGCGCATCGTCTTCGCGTTGCCGTGCATAATGCCGTCCACGGACACGAACTCCGTGTAGCCCATCGCGCTGCCGAAATCGCGCGCGATCATGCGATACGGCAAATCCGAAAACCCCGCCATCGGCGCGAGAATCACGTCGCCGTAAATCGGAATCTCGCGCACGTAAAAATTCGGCGTGTGCGGAAGTGGTTTGATGGTTGCGGTCATGCTTTAATTCTATTTTGTCATTCAGGAGGAATCTTTTCTAGTGCTCCACACAAAGCTTCGTGCGTTTCATTTATTGTGATGCACCGGCAATATACGCATCGCCCTGCGTTCATTCAAGTTTGATTTGCAGCACTCATCGCCAAAAGCTTTTTTTGTTGGGTCGCTGCTCCACCACAGTATCATCTTTGCTTGTTTATCTCACCTTTGTCTTTTCAAGCTGGCTGGCTTCAAAGCGATGGCATCGCGCTGCCGAGATTGGGTTTTCAAAATAGCAATGTTCAGTATCCTCTCCCTCTCATTGTCATCCTGGAAGAACCTGTCCTCGCGCTCGATACTCTTCACAAAATGGAACGTATATCGAGCACTAGAGAAGATTCTTACAGAATGACCAACCGAGAAAACGCTTGCGACTCAACGGCGAACGATGCTTTCGTGCAATGAAAGTATCGCCTCCGCAAAACCCGCCCAACTGAATGAATGCCTGCGCTGCGCAAGGTTGCGCGAAAAAGGCTCGCGCAAGTTCTCTGCAAAATATTTCCGAATCAAACGCGCCAAAGCTTGCGGCTCATGCGTGCGCAGAATCAAACCGGTTAAGTTATCCTCCACCATCTCCGCAAGCCCGCCCACATCCGTTGCAATCACCGGCAAATCGAAATTGAACGCAATCTGCACGATGCCGCTTTGCGTCGCGGATTTGTAAGGGAGCACGCAAACCTCCGCCGCAGAGAAAAACGCCGGCACTTCCGCATCATCAATATAACGAATGAACAGCTTGCAGCGCGATCGCACGTTAGCTTCATCAAGCAACGCCTCGTACTTCGCGAAGTCGCCGTACATCTCGCCCGCAATCACGACGCAGTATTCCTCGGAAAGATGCGCCGCCGCGCGAATGAGCGTATCGAGACCTTTGTAATCGCGAATGAAACCGAAGAAGAGTACGATGCGCTTATCGCGCGGCAAGCCCAATTTGGCTCTCGCTTCTGCAGAGGAAATCGCGCTACCGAAGTGATCATAAATCGGATGCGGCTTGAGCACGTATTGCGCCTCGGGCAAAAACTGTTTAAGGTCACGCTCCACGGTTTCGCTCATCGCCACGAAGCCGTCATTGCGTCGCAAAAAATAGCGAATCAACGCGAGATCGCCGGGCCGCCTTTCGTGTGGAATCAAATTGTCGAGAATAGCGACGACGCGTGTACCGCGTTTGCGCAATCTCCCCGCAACGGTTCCCAACGAAGGCGCGAAGAACGGCATCCAAAATTTCATCACCAGCAAATCCGGTTTGAAAGCTTCAAGCGCACGCGCCGCTTTGAAATAGGAGAGTGGATTAATCGTGTCCAAAACTTGTGCGGCGGGAATAGCATCGACACGATCCGAAGGCGTGACATACTGCGTCGCGCCGGGGAACAATAAATCCGGATACTGCCGCGTGAACGTGAACGCCGCGACTTCATGCCGCTTTTCAAACTCGCGGAAGAGTGACGCATTGAACTGCGCGATGCCCCCGCGAAAAGGATAGAAGGTGGAAAGGTAAGCGATTCTCATGCAGTCGCGAGTTCCTCTCGTATTCCCCCCTCACGGGGGGATTTTCTCAACATGCCCTCAATGGCGGACAACACCGTTTCGACACGCAGATCATTCATGCAATGCCGCTCGCGCCTGCACGTGTTGCCGAAGTAACAATCGCAGCCGGACTCGGGCTGCAGTATCACGCCGTTGCCGTACAACTCGAACTCATGCGGATTGAAAATGTTGTTGAAGAGCACAAGCGGAATGCGCAGGCCGATGGCAATATGCATCATCATGGTCACCGGCGTGACGATGACGCGGCATTGCGAAGTGAGCGAGATAAACTGCTGCAATGAAAACGTGCCGGGGTAGTGCGCGCTTGCGTTTTGCGCGAGGCGAAGATTCTGCGCGTCTTCCGCGGGGCCGCCGAGCAAAAGCGGGAAGTAACCTTTCGCTTGTAATTGCCGAATGAGTCCGATCCAATACTCTTCCGGCCAAAGCCGCGTGAGCCAACGCTCACCGCAACCGGTGTTCAAGCCAATGATCTTGCGCCCTCGCACCAATTCATGCAAGCCGCGCCACATGCTTGCGAATTGCGGATCGACTTCGAGCACGTAAGGCTCTTGCTGAAATTCCAATCCGCAGATTTCAAAAATCTCTTGCAGGTAGTTTTTGCGATTCAGCTTGGAGAGATTGTCAAACGCGCCCGTGAGCAGTTTGTGCTCCGCCAGCGCATTCACCGGCACGATATGCCCGTCTTTCCAGCCGAAGCCAAACTTCTTCGCTGCCGGAATATCATTGAGCAGCGCGCACGCTTCCACGTCTTTATCCAAATTCACAACCACGTCAAAGCTGAGATGTGCGAGAGCGTAGAGCGCTTTGAAATCGAACTTATAAATTTTGTCGATCCGGCTTTTGGGCAAAACTTCCGGCGTGTGCGTAAGCCACGTAATGTGCGCACTGGGATACTCTTTGCGAAAGCGTTCGAGCAGCGGCGTAGTGCGAATCACGTCGCCCGCGGCGCCGAGCTTGACAATGAGAATGCGTGTGCGCACTGGCTCGTATTCATCGCAGTCGCTGCAAACTTTGTCGCGCAGCTTGTTGGGCGCGCACGGAATCTCGCCGCGAAAGTGACGGCAGTCGAATTTGAGATCGGAGATTTGCATTGGCCTATTGCATGTCAAATGAATTCATTCTATCTTTCGCCGAACTAATCGAGATCACCCATGATCAACCTTGACAAAATCACACTGCAAGCATGGTGTCAAAGCCGGGGAATCGATCTCGTGATTCTTTTCGGCTCGCGCGCCACCGGCAAAACCCACTCCCGCAGCGACACCGACATTGCGCTGTTCGCGCGCGCCAATCATCTGCGCGCCCAACACGTTCGCCTTTACGGCGAGATGGAAGACTTGCTGCGCGAGGAAATTGACGTTACGATTCTTGACCTGGATAGCGATCCGGTGTTGCTCGTGGAGATTTATCAAAAAGGCAAATGTCTCTATGAGTCAGAGCCGGGCTTGTTCTTCGAGCAAAAGCTTCGCGCGTTCAGGCTTTTCGAAGACACCGCACCGCTGCGGGCACTGCGCGATCAAGCGCTTGCACAACGCATAAAGGCTTTGCAGAATGTCACCGCACATCGTTAAAAGCAAAACGGAGCAACTTGCGCTATTGCTCGAAGATCTTCGCGCTTATGAAAATATCTCATACGAAGAGTTCCTTGCCAAAGATCATTATGCAATCGAACGGCTCATAGAGTTGCTCGTCATCACCGCCAGCGATGCTATGATACACGTCCTCTCCATTGCCGGCGAAGAAACGCCGATGACGCTTCGCACGACCTTCTTGCGCGCCGGAGAATTGAAAATTATTCCGGAGGATTTGGCCCAACGCGGGGCTGCTGCTGCAGGGTTAAGAAACCTCATCGTTCATGCATATGCCAAGGTCGATTTGAGAATAGTCTACGACAGCATTCGACCGGCCTTAAGCGACTTTACTGAACTCGCGACAGCACTTGCCCAACACACGGGACTCCTCTAAACTTTTGGCTTCGGCGGCTCCAACTTGCGCGCGACGACTTCCGATTGAAACCCGGTGGTGCGATGCGAGCCGTCGCAGAACGGCTTGTTGTTGCTGTGGCCGCAACGACAGAGCGAGATCGCGGTTCGTCCCGCCAAATCGAACTTGTTCTCGTTCTGATCAAAGATTTCGAAATCTCCTTCCAACCGCACGTTGCCGCTGTTGTTGATGGTAATTTTAGTGGGCATCACGAGTTCTCCGTTGCTGGTTATTGTTTTTGTATCTTGCTAAAGAGTTCCTTGTTTCCAGCGCTTCGCGTAGAATAGGAAGTGTAGCTTTATCTTTGGGGCGATTTGCTGCTTCCTTCGCCGCAATCACATCTTCCAATGATGCCACCAGTACCATTCGATTACCGATTCGAATTCTTTTTGCGCGCGAACGAATGGATTCGAAACTTTTACGGCTGGAAAGGGCAAAAACAAAATCCACTCCGATCGAGCGCCCCGAAGCGCGTAACATTCGAGAAGAAGGCTCATATGGTCGAGAGAGGGTGACGCCAAACAATTCAGAAAATTTTTGCAGCTTCTTTTCCAATTGAGGATGTTCGCGAACCATCAAATCCACATCGTGTGTCATTACTGGAATACCTTGCAACACAGCAGCCGCGTTGCCAATGAAGATAGCCTGCACTTTTGCTGCCGCCAATGTCTGCACTAGTTCCGCCAAGAAGCTTTCGTCAAAAGACATAACTTCCATCCTCTCGTTTTTTGAGGAACATATACTGCATACGTTCCCTGGGAGAGCGAAGTAAAGCTGCGAGGATCAAATCTAAATCATGTGGATCAATATGCGGCAATTCCGGCGCGAGGCGTTCATGCCAACGCGCGACGCGGCGAGCAAACTTTTCGGCATCGGATAGTTTTTTACGCTTCTTCTTATTCATATGCATTCGAGTGCCGTGGTTTCACTTAAAAAGATTCTTCCGGAATGACACCTCACAAAAGGGTGTCGCATGCACATCACTTGAAATTCCCATCCCGATAGACCTCTCTCCCTTCCAGCAACGTCAACAACACCTTCGCGCGATGAATCTCATGCGCGGGAATTTCAAAGAGATTGCGGTCGAGCACGATCACGTCCGCGGCTTTGCCGACTTCGAGCGAGCCAGTGTTCTTTTCTTGATGATTCACGAACGCGCCGTTGATCGTGTATGCCGCGAGCATCGTGGGCAGATCGATCAACTCTTCTTCGATCCAAACTTTGCCCGTCGTGTCTTCAAGCCCGCGGCGCGTGATGGCAACTTGAATCGCGTCGAGCGGGTTCATCGATGAGACCGACCAATCGCTGCCGCCGGCGAGGGTGGCGCCGGTTTGCGCGACGCTGGCAATTGGGTAGAGCCAGCGCGAACGTTGCGCGCCGAGCACCGGTTCGGTCAACTCGGTAATGTACGGATCGGCATATGCCCACAGCGCTTGAAACGTCGCGACCACCTCGAGTTGTCTGAAACGCGGAATATCGTTCGGGTCGATCAACTCCAAGTGGGCAATGTGGTGCCGCGCGTCGCGTTTGCCGTTCGCTTGTTGCGCCGCGGCGAGCGCATCCAACGTCATGCGAATGGCGCGGTCGCCGATGGCGTGCGTGTGAATTTGAAAGCCGGCCTGGTCGAGCGCGATTGCCACGCGCGTGAGTTTTTCCGGCTCCCAATTCGGGATGCCTCGATCATTCGGGCGATCCACATACGGTTCGAGCAACGCCGCGGTGTGCGACTCGATCACGCCGTCCGCGAAAATTTTCGCTGCGGTCGCGTGCAAATTTTGGCCGTGATACTTGTCACGCCGCTGCGCAAGTGTTGCGATTTGCGCGGTGTCTTGTTTGGGATCAACATACTGCGCGGCGAGCACGCGGGCAGTCAATTCGCCGCACCGATCCAACTCCAAGTATGCTTCGAGAATTTTTTCGTGCGCGCTTGCCTCTTGCAGAGAAGTGATGCCGAAACGATTGGCCAGCGCGAGTCCGGCGCGCGCGCCTTGCAGATAATCCTCGGGCGAAAGCTCGGGCAGATGTTTGGAAACCAAATCCGTCGCGATCTCGCGCAACGTGCCGGAAGGCTCGCCGGTTTTCGCATCGCGTTCGATGCGCCCTTCGCTTGGATCGGGCGTGTCTTTGGTGATGCCTGCGATTTGCAAAGCTTTGCTATTCACCCACGCAGAGTGGCCATCCGCGGCGGTGAGATACGCGGGGCGATCGGGTACGAGTGCATCCAGCTGCTCTTTCGTGGGATTCGCGTTCGGAAAGATGGGCAAATCCCAACCGCCGCCCACGATCCACGCTTTGTTCGGATTTTGCGCGGCATATTCGCGCACTTTATCGAAAATCTCTTGTCGTGTTGCGAGACCGTTGAGGTTGCATTGGCCCAACTCAATACCGCCGCTCACGGGATGCACGTGCGAGTCATGAAAGCCGGGCAGCACCATTTTGCCGTGCAGATCGATGACACGCGTTTTGTCGGTGATGAGCTTTTCGGCTCCGGCATTGTTGCCGACGTAGAGAATGCGACCGTTTGCAATCGCGAGCGCTGCGACCCAACTGCGTTGCGCATCAACGGTGTAGATGGCGCCGTTGTGCAAAACGAGTTCGGCTTTGAGGTGGGAAACATTGTTCTCGGAGCATGCAAGAATCAGTAGCGCCAAACTAGTGGGCAACAGTGAATGACATCGCTTCTTGATACTTACCATTTTTTCCTTCCTCGCTGCTTTTAGAACCTAAAATTCCCATCTGAGAAAGAAACCGCGAAGGTTCTTTGGGCCATCCTCGATATTTTTTAGCATAGCTCAGTGTCAAGGTTTGGATAGTTCGAGTGATGGCAACAAAGCAGTTTCGCCGTTCTTCTTCCATCTCTAAGCTATTGTCACCTCTTTGTTTGCTTTGAAAAGAAGGCAATTCATCCTCGACCAGACCGACAAGATAAACGTGGTCAAATTCTTTGCCCTTGGCTCCATGAATTGTCATAAGAAGTGCGGTGTTTGGTTTAGGGCTTGGTTCCTTCGAGCGCATTTGAAGTTCTTGCAGAAAGGTCTCAAGAGTAAGCTCTTCACCAAAAATCCGTTTGCTTTCCGTCATCAACTCTTCCCAAACTTCTCGCTCTTCATGAAAACGAGCAAAAGTCTCCATGTACGGATCCTCTGATTGATGGCGTTGGAGTTGTATCAATTCATCAAACCAAGCGAGCGCGAATCTACTAAATGCCTGAAAATCTCGGCCTCTTACGAGAGTGCGTGACGCTTCGCTGACGATCTTGCTCACCAAACCGTTTTCGGAAGTTTGATTCAGGAGCCTAAGCCAAAGATGCAAATAACCAAGAGGCGAACCTTGAGCCTGAGAGACAACTTCTTCAGCGTTGATTTCAACCTGAGTGAGTTGAGCGAACGAGCCGCACACGGCTTCTAAATAGCTACGATTCTGTCCGTCATTGGCAAGACGCAGAATTGAGTGCAGCCAAATAAAAGGAGTGCTTTCAAACTCGTCTTTTCTCTGCGAGATTGCGGCAGACAGTTTCTCTTTCAGCAATGCCCTCTCAACGCCTTCTAGTAATCTACGATTACGCGCCAACACGACAACGGAGCCAAGATGGCCGGAATGAAGCTTCTTGATATCACTTGCGACGCCTGCCGCTTCCGTCTCAAAATCCGGAAAGCAGGGCAGTAAACGCACCGTCTCTTTCTCTACGCTGTGTCGAAAGGCTTCAAGTGGTTTTTTATCACTTGTTCGAAGAAAATTGTGTCGAATAAGATTATTCGCTAACTCCACGATATCGGGGGGACAGCGGTAATTCATCGGCAACTGTAAAACCATTGGCGAATAATCCTTGATGAACTCCTTCAGGCGTTCGTGGCTGGCTCCGTTCCATTGGTAGATGATTTGATCGTCATCGGCAACGATAAACACATTACGGTGTTGGTCGCCCGTGAGCGCGCGAATGAGGCCGTACTGCGCTTCATTCGTATCTTGGAACTCATCTATACAAATGTAGGAATAGACGAGCCGATAACGTTTGGCAAAAGCCGGAAACTTCGCAAGCAACTGATGGGTTTTTAGAAGCAAGGAATTGAAATCGAGAGCGTTGCGCTTGCACAATTCCGCCTCATAGGCTGAATAAACAACGGCGATTCTCTTGCCTAACTTTTCATCCTGAAATGCTTCACTGCTTTGCTCAGGTGAAATAAGAAGCGATTTTAGGCGCTGTATTACCGGCAATCTTTTTTTATCGAGGTCGCTTACTTCGGCGCACATTTTTTTCGCCTTATCAACGGCCTCACTCAATACGGCTTGTAAATCGATATCTTGTGAATAGATTTGAAAATTGGGATTGATACCCAAGTGCGTACCATGTTGGCGCAGAACATCCGCACAGAAAGAATGGAATGTGCCTAAGAAAAGTCGATTTTCTTGTCCTGGTATGAATGTCGTCACGCGATCTCGCATCTCATCGGCAGCCTTGTTGGTGAAGGTCAACCCGAGTATGCGAAAATTCTTGTCACGGCTTGATTCAAGAATTCGAGCTATACGACAAGTCAGAACCTTGGTTTTGCCTGAGCCTGGCCCCGCTAAAACCAATAACGGGTTCTCGCCCCATTCTGCAACCTGTCTTTGAATGGGGCTTAACGCTTCCCAGGCTTCAATAAATTCTTTTGTTCTCATAATGCCGCTCCTGCAACTATGTCGGTGATGATCTTGGCAAAAAATGGAGGAACCCGTTCAGCGTTTACGCTTGAAGTGCGTAGCTTCCGAATTAACGCATCGGCATGCCTGACCTTGTCTTTTTGTAGCTGGGCAACAATGATTTCTGTAAATAGAGATTGAAAGATAGAATCTGTTTGTGCAATACATTCATCTGGTTGAGCTTTTTTCACAATCTTCGCTTCATATTGCCCGTCTTTTTTGAGTATTATTTGACGCGTTTCTTTCCCTTTTTCCCGTGTTTCTGTTGCGATAATCCATTCGGTAGCAAATTCATTGGAAGAACGAGCCTTTTCTTCAAGAATGGATATGTATTCCTCGGCAAAGCCATTTTTAAAGAGGAACATTTCAAAATCCACACCTTCCTGTGGCAGTGGGTGTACTAATGCTTTGATTTCATCGTCTTTCAGTCCACGCTCTTCGACTTGTTTGATGAACTTCGTTCCCTCACTATCGTTATCACAGACCATTATCCAAGGTATTTCAAAGCTCCGAGCCAAACCAACAAATGCGCCTGGCGAACCGTTGTTTTGAAAATCGATTACTGCGACCCCAACCTGATCCAGTGGCTTCTCCAACAACTCGGCAAAATAGCGCAGGATCATATATTCGCTTTGTCCCTCGCAAAGGAGCCACGCTCGTGCGAAAAGCACTTCTCCTCGAATACGCTTTGCGTAGGTATCAAGATCGGCTAGTTCATTGTCGCTCAGATAGGTTTGCGATTCTTCATAAAGCTGTTTCAGTTTGGCATGGACATCGGCTTGCTTTGGATAGATAGTGAGCAGTTTTCGATATTCTTTCTCTCCCATCTTACCATTAACGGAGAGTGTTGAGGTGGCTACATGATAGTCAAATTTCGGTGAGTTATTCGCACAAAACTCTAATAACTCAGGCTTGTTCGGCACTTGGGCAGAAAACGAACGCTTCACATAAAGAACTTTAGAATGTGCGCCATTACAACGAAACATACGAATCTGAGTAAAAGGGATTTCTTGAATGAAATATGGCGAGTGGCTGGAGACAATCTTCTGACTTTTCACCTCCCCTAAATTCGTCGCAAGAGCGCGCGTCGCTTGAGGATGGAGATGTGCTTCTGGCTCTTCTAAAGCCAAAAGGGCCTCGGTCTCGGGTTGAAACGTCGGTTTGAGCAAAACATCGATGTAAGCTTGAAAGAGAAAAAGAACGGCCAAACTTTGCATGCCTTGCCCATGTCGGGAAAGCGGAAAATCAACTTCGCTGCCACGGGCTTTAATGACTACTTCTGCTCTCGACATCAAATCCCAAGGTTTGAGTGGCAATGCCTGGATAGAAGTTTTTTGTCCACCTCCGAGCGCCATAATTTTTTGAATCTTATCTAAAGCTGCCCTAACTTGTTCAAGCCGTGGGTCAGCTCTCAGTAAGTCAGCGTTGAGTCTCATTAACTCCTCGCTCAGGATATCTATTTGCTCTTCGCTGATTTTGAGATCGCGTAGTATTCGCC
>JABWAN010001099.1 GCA_013361015.1 Candidatus Zhuqueibacterota bacterium
AACCGCACGCAACGCTCCCACGCGACAGCTTTCTTACGAGGAAATGATATACCGGCAAAAGGAGGGAAGTGAAGAAAGAAGGCAAGCCGTGAACAAAGTTGCGGGGCAATTACAAGTGGAGATAGTCAACCACCGACATAATGAAGTCCTCAATATCCTGCAAGTTTGTGGTCATGATCTCATGCACTCTTTTGAAATCTAGTTCGGCATAGCCGTGCGCGATGCGATTGCGGAAGGAGACCATATCGTGAAAAATTTGAGCTTGCTGTGCGGAGATGACTTTTTGTCGCACGAGAATATCTCCGGTTTCGCCGTAACTTCCAGGCAGGCCCCAGCCTTCATCGGAAACGAGATGACTGGCGAGATCCATACAGCCCTGAATGGCTTGATACAAATTAAAACAGACGATGTCTTGGTGATCGCGATCTTTGAGAAGATCTGCAAGGGCAGCACCCTGATATCGGCGCACGCGCTGCAAATGCTCACGAATGAACGCGATCTTTCTGAGCACGACGTTGGGCTTTGCCACGTTTGAGACTCGCAGTATAGTTGTGCATGGCTCTTTGGAAGAGCGGCAGATAATCGAGGTAAGCAATAACGACCCGCTCCACGTAGGCGCGGTGCCGGTCGCGATCACCCTCGTAAATTAGCTTGCCCGTCGCTAAGACTTCATGTTGAAAAATCAAATCCCGCACGCGATTGAGGAAGCGCACATCGCCTTCTCGTTTGAAATTCTTTTCAATTGCGGACATGACTGCGCCAGAGATTTCTAATTCCCTGTCGAATGAAATCGGCTCGCGCAGCAGCAGCGCCACGTCAACATCGCTCATGGGCGTGAGCTTGCCGGTCACCGCAGAGCCATAAACATATGCCGCGATGATTTCGGGATGACGGCTTAAACTTTGTTGTAACGGCGTGAAATCCATGGCGCAAACATAAACGATTTCCCCGGAAATTGCAAGCATGGAAATGCTCTCTCGAGCAAGGCGTCGCGGGTGGAGCGCCCCACTTGTGAGGCGTTCCCACCTGCAAATGACTGCCCCTCACGCTCATTGCCTTTGCGCGCTTGCGCTTTTGCCCTCGCGACTGATTTCCACGCTCACCCAAAGTTTGTTTTTCTCTTCAGTCATGGATTGCACGCTTGCCGTGCCGTGCCAATTCTTTCCTTCATTATCTGAAAATTTCCATGTACTCTGCAGAGCGCCATTCGTTTGATTCGCACTCAAGCGCGACCATTTTGCGGAGGCAGCGAGATGCTCGTTGAGGCTTGAGAGCATTGCATTCGCGGATAAATCACTGTGCATGCTCCATTGGGTAGTCCAAGAATCCGTTCCGCCTTCGTGGCTCAGAACTTTGGGCGAGAAGCCGCGCAGGAAGTCGATGATCGCACGCATGTGTTTGTCGGCGAGCGCGGCGCGCACGAATTTGCCTTCGCGATCCCAATTGTATTCGAGATTGATCGCGGCCATTTGCGCGCGGCCCTTGCCACGCAGTTTTTCAACCACGTGCAATGAAGCATCGATACCGGAAGACAGTCCGGCGGAGGTTATGATTTTGCCGTTATCGACGTAGCGTTTGTTCGAAACGACGCGCGCTTTCGGAGCCGCAGCCTGCAAGCCGGGAATGAGTGAAGCAAATGTGGTGGCTTCGAGACCATCGAGCAATCCTGCTTTCGCGAGAAAGTATGCGCCGTTGCAAACCGAGAGCACGACTTCGGCTTGCCGCGCTTGCTGTTGAATCCATGCAATGATCTGCGGCTTGCTATTGTGGCTCGGCACTTCGCCGCCGGGAAGAACCACCACCTCGGGCCGCGGATGATCGTCGAGCGTGTACTGCGGATTTACGCTCATGCCCATCGAAGTGGTGATCGGTTGCTTCGTCTCAGCAACGGTGAAGACCTCGAACCCGGCTTGGCCGAACACTTCCCACGGCGCGGTGTAATCGATGATTTGCACACCTTGGAAAATGAGGATGGCAACGCGCTTCCTTTCTTCGGATTGCGGTATTATCGGCCGGTCTGCTGCACTACCTTTCTCCACCA
>JABWAN010001100.1 GCA_013361015.1 Candidatus Zhuqueibacterota bacterium
GTTGAGCGCGCCGACGATCAGCGGGTCGCCCGCCTCACGGTCGCGCCATTGGGATTCGAGGAAGGTGGGCCACTCTTAGCTATCGGTTGTTTCTGCTTGCTCATGATCTATTTTCCGAAATATGAGGGGCTGTGACATTGTTCGCCATTGCTTTGGCGAAGGCGTCTCGCACGAACTCTTCTGGAATAGCGCCTTTGATATTCTTGGTAGATTGTGCAAGATACTTCAGAAAATCAGTTCGAGTTCTCCTTATGACATCCATAAAATCACCTCGCACTTTCTCCCAGTCAGACCTTATGGCGTCTTCGTCATTTGTTCTTATGGCTTGTTCTATAAAAACGTCTAACAGCTTTCCTCTGAGATCGGCTATTGTTGCCATTCCTTCAAAGAAGGTGGGGTAGTGAATGTTTTGATAATCGCGTATTTTCACTTGCGAAAAATTGCTTTCGGAAAACATTTTGGAAGGCCCTTCTCGGGTTAAGTGTTCGATCTAGCCGTTATTGCGACGTGCAAAGCTCTCATCAGTAAGTTATACAATAAACCAGCCATGCTGCGCAAGCGATGATGATCTTGGTTTAAATTTAAGAAATAAAATCATTCTTGCAAGCCGAACCTTGCATATGCTTTACGACCCCAGCGCCATGCCCGTCAACAAATAATGCACGGCCAGGTTCGTAAAGATGCCCCAGCGTTGCGCGAAATTGCGGATGGTGTCTTCGGATTGCGGCTCGTCATTGAAATAGAATCGCTGCACGGCTTTGCGCACGCCGAGATCGCCGGCCGCAATGGCGTTGCCGCGGCCAAGTCCGCGCGCGAGTAGCCAATCCACGGTCCACCTGCCGATACCGTGCAAAGGCAAAAGTTGCGCGGCAATGTCATCATCGGAGAGATTGGGCAGGTGCTGCAAATCGAGCCGGCCGTCGCAAATGGCGCGTGCCAGGCCGATGATGTACTCCGATTTTTTTTCGGTGAATTGCAATGCGCGCAACGAAGCGACGCGTGCGCGCGCGAGCTTTTCTGGCGTGGGAAAGGCAAAATAGGTTTCGCCGTTATGTTGCAGCTTCTCGCCATAACGGCGCACCAAACGGCTGCGCACGGCAAAGGCGAATTGCAGATTGATCTGCTGTGCGGAAATCGAGGTGATAAGTATTTCAAACAGGTCCGCGGCCAAAGTCGGGCGCAGGCCGCAGAACCGTATGGTCAATTCACGCAGCACGGCGTCTTTTTGTGCGAAATCATAAAATTCCGCGAGTGGAAATTCTAAGCCGAGAATCTTGTGCGCGATGCGCTCCGCTTCACGCTGAACTTTTTGCGCGCGCGTCGCGGGCGAGACCGCCATCTGCGCGTGTTTTTCTTTTTCAAAAAGAGAAAGCAGGCAGAGCTTTTTATCCACAAAAAATGCTTTGCGAAATACGGCGCCGTCAAAGCGATTGGCCGCGTCTTCGCCAAAGGCTTGATAGCGCCGTAACGTCAGCGCGAAGTTGAGCGCGTCGCCGGTGGGATGAATTTTTCGCATGAGGCTCGTTGGGATTTGGTTGTGCTCATCACGTTCCGCGACATTTATGTCGCAGCCAGTAGACTCGCGACATGATGAGCTTTGACGACCAAGTTCGGTAGTCTTCACGCTTCCGAACTCATCCCCTGCCCCTTCTCTTTTTAAGAGAAGGCGAGGGGATGAGTTTAAACCGGCCTATTATCGATTTTGATCGTCAAATTTCATTATATCGCGAAACGGTGTCGAGTCTAGTTGAACCGTTCGGGATGCAGCGCGGGCATGTCGAGAGCAATGGGCTGTTTGAGCAGGATTTTAGAAACCAGCTCACCGGTGACGGGCGCGAGTGTGATGCCGAGCATGGCATGGCCAGTGGCGGCGATGAGATTGTCATACTCGCGGAATGCGCCGAGGTAAGGCAAGCCGTCGGGCGTGCAAGGCCGCAACCCGGCCCACACTTCTGCATGCGCCAAATCCACCGCGCCGAGATTCGGAAGATATTTCGGCGCCGCATTGAGAATCGCTTGCACGCGGCGCTGATTGAT
>JABWAN010001101.1 GCA_013361015.1 Candidatus Zhuqueibacterota bacterium
CTCTCGAGGTGCCGGGCATGGTCGCTTATTCGGCGTGGGATCTGCGCCTCAAAACTCCGGTACACGAATTTGCTCATGCGATGTCTTCCAATATGAGCGGTTTGATCGACGACGAATATCACGACGGCGCATTGCAACGCCAGAGCAGTGTCATCGTTTTGAACAAGCGCCACGGCTGGGACCTGGACAAGAACAAAGACGGTATGCTCAATCCGAGCGAATTACCCGAAGTTTTTGCCGAGATTCGTGAAGGCAACGAGGTTTATCGCTTCGGTACAGACAAGCTGCGCGTGATGCCGGAAGGTTGGACGAGCTTCGTGCCGCAGCGGCCACATTATCAGATGCCGTGCACTATGGACGAATCCGGCGAGATTCATGAGTTTGACATGCTGCTGCAGCATTTTATCACGAGACGTTTGCACGCGAAAGTATTGCAATCAGCCCACGCGAAGGTTTAACACCTTCGCGCACGCAGGCGATAAATGGAGGAACTATGCAACCACTCAATTCCGAATTAAAACGAAGACTGCTCGCGCAACAGGCGCACCTCGACGCAGCAAATCCCCAACGCCGCTTGACTGCCGAAGTATTGGAGCGTTACGACGGCCTGGTGCAGTTGCACTGTGAATTGTGCCGCAACGAACAGCCTGCGCATGACGCATTGCACTGGCCGTATCAAGACCATCAGCAATCTGAAAAAACCGCAATCGCGCGGTTGAGCACAGAAGCAGAGACCACTTCCTCTCCCTTTCAAAAACTAACGGAACAAAAGCCCGCGACGACACAGGAGGCGAGGCGCGTTGTCGAAGATACGTTGAGCGAAGTCATCGACCATTACATGCCGTATTTCCACAGCGTACACGAGCAATGGCTACGAGAACAGCAGCGCGCCGCCCGGCGCATTGCCAAACGGGCTTATCGCTCGCGCCTGGGGTTTTAAGAGACCGTTCAAAACCAAACACCCGCGCGAAGGTTGGAAACCTTCACCAGGGCTCACTCACGACACCTTCATGCCTGCACCCAGAAGAGTAATCTCTTTTCTGTTTGAGCGGCGCGGGAAAAAAAATCGGTATGTGGGAATTGCGATCGCCGTGCTCGCGCTCGGCGCAATAGCATTTTTTCTATTGCCGCGCACCGATGCAACTTTACAGCGGGTGCGGCGCACTTCGCCGGATAGCTTGCAAGCATTTACACTGAAGCGGGACGATCGGGTCGCGTTGGCAGAGTTCTTTCAGATGAAACAAGCAGGCGATGCCTCAGCTTTTCAGTGGTGGGTTTATCAACGCCGTTGCCGGCTGCAACGCTTGGGCCTGCAATTGACCGAGCAAGGCATGCTCTTCCGTTGGCGGGTACAAAGTTCTTTGGCACTAACGAAACTGGATACCGCGTTCGCTCTCGGCCATATGCTCGCGGCGAGCGCACAAGATTCCTTTTTATCGCAGCAAGCCGAGCGGATCAAACAACTCGACGCGCTCGGCCTCAAGGCGCGCGCGGAAGTTAGCGAAACGTTTGCCGCGGCGCGCGATCTCTTCTTGCAAGCGAAATATGTGGACGCGGCAGAATGGTTGGAGCGTACGAGAGCGCTGGCGCGAAAGGCGGGGGATGACAAGTTTCTGATTGATGCTTCGTATTTGCTGCAGTATGCGCTGCGCCAGCAACCGGAACAGGAGCGCGTGGTTGCCCTGGGAGATGAAATTCTGCAGAAAGCCCGACATTCGAACTATCGGCTTAGTCTCGCAACCGCGCTCGCAGAAGTGGCGGATGCTTATTCCGGCATGAACGCCAACGATTCCGCGCTGGTAGTTTTGCACCGCGCGATTGCATTTGCGGAAAGCATAGGCGATACGATTGGGCTGGCGCGTTGCCACTTTTCACGCGTGCAAATTTGTGTGGATGTGGGAGACTATGCCGAGGCCGAGCACAGCATCAAGCAAGTCATCGCTTTCGATGCGCCGCAGCGCTATCGCGGCCAGGTTTTGAGCCTGTATGGACAAATAGCCGAACGCCGGTGCGAATACGGCCGTGCGG
>JABWAN010000077.1 GCA_013361015.1 Candidatus Zhuqueibacterota bacterium
CGGCCGCATGCGCGCACGCCCCGCCTCCATGATGGCTTCAAACAATTCTTTGCCGCGCTGGCGCAATTGATTGATGAAATCCACCAACACGATGCCGTTGTTAACGACGATGCCGACGAGCATGATGATGCCAATGAGCGCCATCACGTTGAGGTTGGTGCCGGTCAGCAGCAGCGCCAGCGCCACGCCGATGGACGAGAGCGGGATGGTGAATAAAATGATGAACGGATCCAGCAATGATTCGAATTGCGAGGCCATCACCATGTAAACCAGCAACAGTGCCGCCAGCGCCGCCAACCCAAGATACATGAATGATTCCTGCTGCTCCTCGGCAATGCCGCCGATCTCGATACGGAAATCATTCGGCACGCTCACTTGCTGGAGAGCTTTCCGCACATCGTTGGTGACGCTGCGCAGATCGCGGCCGGAAATGTCAATGTTGACCGTCACCATTCTTTCCTGCCCCTCGCGCGTGATTTCGATGGGCGCTTTGCTGTATTCCACTTCCGCCACGGCCCGCAAAGGAATCGGTTTGCCGGCAGGCGTCACAATCAAAATATTCTCGATGTCTTCTTTGCTCCGGCGCGCATCTTTAACCAATTGCACGCGCACATCATATTCGTCGCCCGCTTCGCGATAGCGGGTGACAACGGAACCGAGCACGCTGGTGCTGACGAGGCGGCTGAGTTGGGCGGTGCTCAAGCCCAAATCGGCGAGGCGTTGGCGGTCAAAATTAACGCGCAGCTCGGGCGCGGATTCACGCAGACTGCTTTCCACGTCGGCAACGCCTTTGATGCCTTTGACTTTTTCGGCAACGACATTGGCCAAGGCTTCGGCGCGGGATAAATCGTGCCCAAAAAGTTCAACCATGATATCCGTGCCGCTGCCGAACATTGCTTCTTGTCCGCGGTCAGCGAAACGCGCTTCCACGCCAGGGATGGTTTTGAGGCGCTCGCGCAGGTCGTCCTGAATGTCAAATTGCGAACGCTGACGTTGCGTGAGATTGGTGAGGCCGAGGGTGACATCACCTTCGCTGGAGGTGCGCGTCGAGAAGAACGCCATGATGCCCTCGCCCTGACCAAAATTGATGTACGTGTTTTTTGCTTCCGGCACGCTTTCGCGAATGATGCCATCGATTTCGCGCATGCTCGTTTCCATCGCCTCCAGGCTCGTGCCGGGCGCGCGATCGACCGCTATCGCCACAAATCACGAATCACTCTGCGGCAGAAATTCGCCGCCGAGGCTGGCAAGAATGATGATGGAAAGAACGAACAAGCCCAGCGCAACCAAGATGACGGTCTTGCGATGTCCCAACGACCATTTCAAACCAACCGCATAAATTCTGTGCAAACTCGCCAGCCACCCGCCAACAGTGCCGCTCGTTTTTTCCAACCAGCCGAGCTGGTGTATTTTCTCGCGCAATTGCAGCAGCCGCGAGCTTAGCAACGGAATGAGCGTCAACGCGACGAGCAAAGAAACGGTCAACGAAAAGCAAATAGTGACCACCATGTCGTTGAACAACTCGCCGGCGAGACCGGGCACAAACAACACGGGCACGAACACGGCCAGCGTGGTCAACGTCGAAGCGGTGATGGCCATCGACACTTCGGTGGCGCCTTTTTCCGAAGCTTCGCGCAAATCTTCGCCCAATTCACGGTGGCGGAAAATATTTTCGAGCACGACGATGGAATTGTCCACCAACATGCCGACGGCCAAAGCCAGGCCGGCCATCGAAATGACGTTCAACGTGAGTCCGGCTTGATCCATCACGGCAAAGGTTACGATCATCGACACCGGAATCGACACGGCAACGATGAACGAGCTGCGCAAATTTCTCAGAAAGAAGAGCAGCACAAGCAAAGTCAAGCCGATGGCCTGCACCGCGGTACTGCCCAAATTAGACATCGAACGGTTGATGAATTCCGAGAAATCGACGACGGTTTTGAGGCGCACACCTTTGGGCAGCTCGGCTTCGATTTGTGCGAAACGGTTCCGCACTTCCGCACAGACTTGCGCGGTGTTGGCATCGGATTGTTTCTGAATCACTACCATCACTGCGGGCTGGCCGTTGTTCCAAACCTTCTGCTGCTGCTCGACAAACCCATCGATGACCGCGGCGACGTCTTTGATGCGAATGACCGAGCCGTTCATCACCATGACGCTGGTGTTTTCGATCTGCTCGATGTTGCTATACTCGCCCGCGGTTTGAATGGTGAATTCCTGCATGGCATTTTCGACTTTGCCCGCGGGCAATTGCAGATTGCCCATTTGCAGCGCCGCTGATACCTGCTCAATAGGAATGTTGTGAGCACGCAGCCGGGCGGGATCGACCAGCACTTTGATCTCGCGGCGCATGCCGCCCATGGTAAAAGCCGAGGCGACGCCCGGGATGCGCTCCAGCCGGGGCTCGAGATCACGCTCCGCAATCCGCCGCAACTCGGCCATGCCGTGCATCTCGGAGCTGAGGGCAAGATAAAAAATCGGTTGCTGCGAGGGATCGAATGCAAAAACCAACGGGCCGTCGACTTCTTGCGGCAAAACATCTTGAATGAATTCGAGGCTATTGCGCACGTCGATCTCGGCTTGATTCATATCGGTGCCCCAATCAAACTCCAGCAACACCAGCGACAAGCCTTGCGCCGAAGTCGAGGTGATCTTTTCGATATTTTCCACCGCAGCCACCACCTCTTCGACCGGACGCGTCACCACGGTTTCCATGTCGAAGGGCCCGACGCCGGTGTACTGCGAGATCAGCGCGATCATCGGAAATTCCAGCTTCGGATAAAGATCGATATCGAGGCGCGCCAATGAGAAGAGGCCAAAGCCGACGGCGATGAGGTAGATCATAAAGAAAGTGACGCCACGGCGAATGGCGGTTTCAGTCATCTTCATTTAAGCATACTCTCCTTGCGAACGAAGGCGAACGGTGCACTATCACGCAATTATGTTGTTCAGCAATCATGGCTCTTTCGGCCCAGTCTTTTACACGAAGCTCTTGCGCTTGTGGCCTTATTAGAGTATGTTTCCAAAAATAATTAAGGAGATTTAAGATGTCTCAAGAAATTACTCTTGAAAGCCTCCTTGAAGATTTGCATGGCATTGAGCTTGAGATTCAGGAGTATGAGAAGAAATACAAGCTTCTCAGTTGCTACTTTCTGCCGCTTTATGATGCCGGCATTCTTGAGGAGAATCACAATTTTGGCGATTGGGCGGCGCTGCTCGAAATGCGGTCCAAGCGTATTGAATTGTTCAAGCAGTTTTTGCCAAAAGCCATGTCAAACCTGCCAATGAATGGAGCTGTGCAAATCCTTGAGGCGGCATGAAAGCGGTACTACAATCTGTCGAGACCTACGAAAACTTTGCCTATTCCATGAAGGATCGGCATCCGGAAATCGTGATGTCCACCTTGGTCATCGTGCGCCGAGGGCCGCATCGAAGTCAGCTACAAGGCGAACTGCATTTTGACCGTAATATCGTCCTGCGTGTTTACGAACGGCTCGACTTTATCGATGGAAAGATTGCATACTACAGCTATGAAGCGCATCAAGGAGAATCACTACTTTATTGGTACGATCCTCAGCCTCATCCTGCCGATGCGACCTTGGCCCTCAACCACCCTCATCACAAACACATTCATCCTGACATCAAACATCATCGCATTCCCGCACCGGAACTTTCATTTGATCAACCCAACCTCCCGTTTCTTGTCAAAGAGATCGTCGAGAATCTTTTGAAGTAAAGGGGGCATCAATATCATCATGATGCGCCATCTTTCTCTTTAACGATGACAATAGGCGTGCCCTCGCGCAAATTGTTTTGTCCCACCGTCACCAGTTTTTCGCCGATCTGCAAGCCGGACGAGATCGCCAAGTATTCGTGATTCAAATAGAGCACTTCGAGTTTTCTCTGCACCGCTTTGCTGCTATCCACCACGAAGACGTAATAATTTTTCACCACTTGATCATCGCCGCCGATGCGCTCCAACGAGGTGTTTTCAATCACCGCGTGCCGAGGAACGACGATGACGTTTTCAATCATGCCGGTGGTGACTTCGGCGTGGGCATACATGCCGGGCTTCAATTTGTGCTCGGGGTTGTCCAGCAGCACTTCGATTTCTGCCAAGCGCGTTAAGGGATCAAGCACTGGACTGATCTTTACAACTTTCCCTTCGAAATTGCGATCCGGATAGGTGCTCACCTGCACGACGGTTTTCTGCCCGATCTCCAGTCGCGCCAAATCTTTTTCGGTCGCTTCAAAAGTCATTTTCACGCGATCCATCTGGCAGACGCTGACCAAAGGCAGTGCGGGCGTGGCCATATCGCCGGCCTCGCAATAACGTTTGCCGATGATGCCGGCGATGGGCGCGGTGATGGTCGCATCACGCAAAAGACTTTTCGTACTGGCGAGGGCGGCTTCGGCCTGTTCAGCTTGCGCTCTTGCTGCTTCGTATTGCGTGGCTATGGCGTCATATTGTTGTTTGCTCACAGAGAGATCGCGATACAACAGCGCAAATCGTTCATACTCGGCGTGCAAGTTCGCTTCTTGCGCTTTCGCTGCCGCCAAGCCCGCTTCAGCTTGCCGCACCGCTTGTTCGATGGTTGTGGCCGCAATCCTCGCAACCGGCGCGCCTTTGGCAACCCGATCTCCGGCATCAACAAAAAATCGTTCGATGCGATCCGGAACTTTGGAGAAGACTTTGACTTCGAACTCGGCCTTGATGTCGCCTTGAAAGTTGAGCACTTGCCGCAAGCTGCCCAAATTCACCGTCATCACCTCGACCGGAGTTTGTGCTTCATTTTTGCCGGCTTGTTGATCTGCGTCCTTACAACTCATCGCTAGCGCGGCCACAACGGCCATGCTTCCGACAAGAGAATAAAGTTGTTTCATAAGTTCCATCTTCTGCACCAGTTTTAGCAGGTGCAATATCATGTTTAAACCTGGCTCGCCGCGCGCTTCATTTCCTGGCCGCGCACAATGACATAGGCTAGCAGCGCAAATAGAAAGAACACGAGCAGCATCCACGCGACGCTTTGCAACGTTCCAATCACGGTTTTGTAGACTTCGATAATCCATCGGTCGGAATTGAGCGCGAGAATTGTGCCTTCTTTATCCGGATTGATATAGCGCTCCAAATCCCAAACGCGCACGCCGCCCGAGATGCCCACTACATAAATGGCAAAGAGCAGATAACGCTGCCAAGTGGGCGCAAGCTCTTCACTGACCAAGCGCGCTAAAATTTTCTTCACGGGTTTCGCGAACAGCCACGCTAGCAAAGCCGAAGTGGCCGCAGCGATGATGAAGGTGACCAGCAACAAAGTTATGAACATTCCAATCTCCTTAAGTTGGCGTGTGCGACCCGAAGCCGCACACGCATTTTCACGATAACTAAAACGCAGCAAACATTACTTGAGCACCACTTTCGCCCAATCCGGATCATAATCCGAGGAAGCCGGGCTGTTGGTCAAATTGGTTTGATGGGAGCCGTCGGCGTTCATGGAGTAAATTTCATAGTTGCCGTCGCGATCGGTTTGAAACGCAATCTTCTTCCCGTTGGGCGACCACGTCGAATGATACTCCGTAGCGAAGGCAATGAGGGGCACGGCAATGTTCCCTTTCTCTAAAGCAAATTGGGTTTCCGGCGATGGTTCGGTTTGCGACGGCTCCATCGGCTTTTCGGAGCAGCTCAGAGCAATCACCATTATGACCAGGAGCATGATTGCGACGTGTGGCTTGCACATAATACACCTCCTTGCTAGATATTCCTGTGAATCAGCTCAGAGCGCCGGCCATATTTCATGCGCGCGCAGGTGCAACCTCATGCGGCCGGCACGATTGGAATTGGCATTGGTATTCGCATTGGCGTCAGCTCTTCTTTGAAGTCTTCGCGAAAAAGCTGCTGAAGATCTGTTGCACTTTCTGGCTCCGGCATTTCGGACATTGCGGCTTTTGCGCCTCGCGCTCCTTCAGTTGCAGTGTTTCGGTAAATTTATGGCCGCACTCCAAACAGTGATATTCATATGTCGGCATGAGATCACCTCCTCACTAAAATTCCAACTTCAAGATGCAATTTTCCTTCGCGTCTTTCGCATTGGGATCCACGCAAGAGCATTTCGCCCAAAGTGAACTGACGGCTTGCTCTGCAACGCTTTGGTGCGAGGTCCACAGATCATCCCAATGAAATGTGAAACCGCTTTGATCCGTGTCTGGCGATTGTGTTTTGCGGCGCGGCGTGTTTTCATTTGTCGAAGTTCACATGCCGTACGACGCGAAGACCGGATCGCACTACGCGGCCAAGAGGCCCGCCGCAAAACTCTGCACGGCCTCTTCAATCGTGCCATAAGATTGGGTGACGGTTTCCAGCTTGGTGATGTGAAAATAGTGGAGCGGCGAGCCTTGCAGATGCGCGAAGCGAATGTCGCCGCCGCGCTCGCGCAGGGCGTTCAAACATGCGACGATCGCACCAATGCCGCTGCTGTTGATCCATTGCACGTTTTGAAAATCCATTACCAAAAAACGTTGGTTGGCGGCGAGCAAGTCGTGCAAGCGATGGCAAAGCGTTTGCGTTTCCAAGCCGCCCATGATTTTGCCGTGCAGATGAAAAATCATCACCGTGCCGGAGCTTTCTTCAGTGAATTCCATGGGTCTGTCTCTTCATTTACATATCGTCTTTGCCGATTCCGTGAAGCGTTGAATAGGAAAGCCCTCTGGGCAGGAAATAAAATGGTATTCCTCGTTTCGTTGATTATGCCGTCGCTCGATCCGCGGTGAAGTCGGTCACGATGGGATGCGCGATTTTTTCATAATCGCTGTAGAGCATGCGCACCACGTCTTCATGAGTTCCAGCATTAAACGTGATCATCTGATCTTCCCGCAAATGCGCGCTGGCGTAAAGCGGCATTTTGAAAAATATGCCGAAGGGGGGCATGGCGCCGGCTTCGCAATCCGCGCACACGTTTGCGATTTCATTCTCGGCGGCGAGCCGGACTTCGCGCGCACCCAACGCGACCTTGACTTTTTGCAGATCGACGTGCTCCACAGCCGGCAAGGCAAACATGTTGTACTTGTGATCCACCGCGAGAATGACGGCTTTCACGAACGCCTTGCCGGGCGTGTGCGTGTCCGCCGCGGTTTCCTGCGCGGTGTAATCGCGACGATGGTGCAGCGTTTCATACGGGACGCGCCGCTCGTCGAGAAATGCGGTTACTTTTTGCAGCGGTGTCATGGCGAGGCTCCTTTCTCGTTAATCCAGTACGTGAATGTTTTTCTTCCAGCGCATGCCTTTGAGTATGACCAACTCACGCCTTGATGAAACCATGGCTGGGCCAAGGCTCAAACAACTCCTTCACAAAAGTCAGTGACATTGCACAACGTCTGCGCTATGAACAAACCGATTCATCATGAAAATACATGCGCGAGACCACGCGCTGAGCAGGCCTTGCGGGAGCACCGCACGGCCTGCCGTTTCATGCGCACGCCTTCATCCTTCGGACTTTTCAGTGCGCAGAAGTGATGACAATGGAAAGGCTAGTCACAGCCCAGCCGGAAATTTTGCGTATACATACTTTCATGTCGTGACCTTGCGATGTTGAGAGCCGAGGAGGCGATTGTGTGGCGGTGCTGTTGGCCCAAGGGGCGGGGAAGAGTGCTCCTCCTGCAGTTTGTGCACGCTGCGTTGCAGTGCGGCTGCCCTCTGCGCCAAAGATCAAAAGGCAATAAAAATGCCGTAGTCACAGCCATACTATTGAAGGCTTTTCAAGGAGTTGCAGCACGAGGATTCAAAGAGATTTGCAAAGCTGCAAAAAACCATGCGCAGAAGCCGCAAAGTCGCGAAAGGGCGACGAATTTCGAGAAAGTGCATTTCACTCCAATCTGTTGTGCCTCAACGAAATTGCGAGCGCAGAGTGCAATAAAACCTCATGACGGACTTGTGCGCCACGGCTTGGTGCCTCGCGCCGGCATGGCAATTACTTCTTGAGCGGCAAACTCGAGGTGGGAAATTTGTTGCAATGGAGTTGAAGTTTGGGAGAAAGATAAGCTGTGGGATGAAGTCGAGGGAAGCAAAGCTCGTCAATAGATGAGTAGCAGCCTCGCCGCGGGAGTTGGGCTAGCGGCTATTTCTTTGCAAAGTGCCCGGCAATGCTCTCCACGTGCGCATGATACTTCTTCGGTAATCCTTTGCACTGGGTTTGCAGGTCTGCAGCGGAGCGTAGATTGTCGAGGTATTCCTCAAGTTTGATGCGCACGCGATTGATCACCTCTTCCTCGCGCGTTTCTGCCAGCCTCTTTGCTGCCGCACTCACATCGTATTCCGCTTGCACGAAACTCTCGAAGCACATGCCGCGAAAGTATTCAGTGACCGTGCCTCGGTCGCGATTGCCCAACGCTTTCGCGGTCTGGCTGATGGCCGCGCGTGAAAATTTCAATGTGCGCAAGCTCTGCAAAATTTGTTCGGAAAGAGATTGGTAAATCGGCGTTGCGGCCACGCCCGGTTGCGGCGCGAGGATTTCTTTCGGCAAATCTTCGCGGCGAATGAGTGTGCGTTTTGCGCCCTGCGCCAGCAGCGCCGCGCGGCGCACGGTGTTCTCCAATTCGCGCACGTTGCCCGGCCAGGCGTAGTTCTGCAGCGCGGCCATCGCCTCCTCCGAAAAGCCAGTGAGGTGCATAGCGCCGTGCTTCCGCAGAAAGTGCTGTGCCAGCAAAGGCAGATCGACCGCGCGCTCGCGTAACGAAGGCAGAACGATCACAAACCCGTTGAGGCGATAAAACAAATCCGCCCGAAATTTTTTCTGCGCCACTTCCTGTTGCAAATCACGATTGCTCGCAGCGAGCACACGCACATTTGCTTGCAAGCTCGCTTCGCCGCCCACGCGCTCAAACACACCTTCCTGCAAAACCCGTAGCAATCGCGCTTGAAATGCGGAAGAAGTCTCGCTCACCTCATCTAAAAAAATCGTTCCTCCTTCGGCCAGCTCGAAGCGCCCGCGGCGTCGCGCCACGGCGCCGGTGAAACTGCCTTTCTCGTGCCCAAACAATTCACTTTCCAATAGAGTCTCGGGCAAGGCGCCGCAATTCACGGGCACGAAGGGCGCAGCTTTGCGTTTGCCGGTTTGATGAATCGCGCGCGCAATCAGCTCTTTGCCGGTGCCGGTTTCGCCTTGAATGAGCACCGGAATATCGTCGCCACTCACTTTGGCAACGAGCTCGAGCACGTGCACTATCGGGCTGTTCGACGCATGCACGATTTCCGCAAACGCTCGCAAGCCCGGCTTCGTCGGCGGCGCAGCATACGTGTGCAAATCGCTCAGTTGTTTTTCCAGCGCGAGAATTTTTCGTTGTTGCTCCTCCAACTGCTGCCGGCTGGCTTGCGAAAGCACGGCCCGCTCATGCAGCTCTCCTTGCAGTCTCTGCTGCAGACTTGCCATGGCTGTGGTCGCGGCTTCGAGTTGTGTTTCCTTTGAGAGAATCTGCTCTTGCAAAAGCTGCTGCTGCACAACTGCACGTGCGCGCCGCTCGCGTTGGCGCTGATAAAACGCAAGACTCAAACTGCTCAATGCGGTCAAGGTCGGATAGAACACCGGCAGGGTCAAATTGCCGTAGCGAAAGAGCCAGGCAGCCAGGCCCCAATATGCCACGAGCGCGAGGGCGCCCATCCCCGCAAAAAGCTTTTGCTCTGCATGCCTATTCAAGAGCCACACAGCCGCGACGATGAGAGCGAGTATAAGCACCTTCCAAAACACGCTCGGCTCACGCAGATAGTTTTGTTGAATAAGATTCTCCGCGACCGTGAGATGAATAAAGGAGGCCGGCACGCTTGCAGCCAACGGCGTGCTTTTAAATGTGCACAGACTCGGATCGGTGACGGCCACGAGCACGAGCTTGCCGGTGAAATCCAACGAGTCCGGCTGCGCGGAAAAAGTCTGCAACAGCTCGACGAAGCTGAGGGTTTCAAGATGATCGGTCTCGCCGAAATGGTTCAAACGCAGACGACCGTGCTCATCAAGCGGAAAAGACTGGAGACGATTGTGCGGCAGTGCCAGCGTGAGCTTGTTCGAATGGAAGGCGAGGTCTTTATCGGCCTCTAGAAAAAGCCGCGCTAATTCAAATCCAAATGAAGGCACGAGGCTGTCGCTCACAGCCGCGAGCAGCGGCGCGCGGCGCGCCATTGTAGTGCGCTCGAAATTGCTGAACCCCTCGCCGCCGAGATTTTTGCGAAAGTCGGCCCAAGGTCGCGTGGGGAGATTGCCGCCGAATAGATGCGAGGAGGGCGCTAGTTCGGCAAACGTGAACGGCAGACAATCACGGTCGAAACCGGCGAAGAAACCGGCGAGCACACTGTCGTATTCGGGGTAACGCCATTGCGGCGCATCGAGTAGCAGATCGAAACCGATCACTTTCGCGCCGCGCGAGGTGAGAATGTGCATAAGATAGCCATAGTAATCGCGCGTGAGCGGCCACCCCCCGAGTGCTTGAATATCTTCCGCGCCGATGAATACGACAACGAATTGCTCCGACAGCTCGCGTGGGCCACGCAGTTTGAATTGCACATCAACGAGCGTATCTTCCACGGTTTGATTGAATGAGTAAGGCAATACGGCAAGCAGGCTGCAAATGAGTAGGATGCCGGTCAATCCGAGGCCGATGCGATGAGTTCTCAAATGGGAAATATCAAACATGCAATTTCCTTCCTCAACAGGGTGGGCTTAATGATATAAAAACTCCCTCGGCGAACAAAGGGGAAAATTTTTGCGCTTGCTTCGCAAAGACGCGTAAGCTATTCTGGAGCCGATAAAGATTTAAAGGCGCAACCACGGCTGGGCCGCGGGCTGGTTTTGATTGCACGCGTGAGCTAGCGGCCAACCCCAGGCTGAACTACTACAGGAATTTCGAACCTCATATGCAAGCTCTCACTTTTCACGGCAAAATGACTCTGCACTACGAAAGAGTGACTGATCCTGAGATCATCACGCCGGCGGATGTGCTTCTCAAAACGCATTGCGCCGGCATTTGCGGCTCGGATTTGCATGTGTATCATGAGCGCGAAACCGGCTTAGAGCACGGCACAGTAATGGGCCACGAGATCGTCGGTGAAATCGTTGCGCTGGGAAAGAGCGTGCAGCATTTCAAAATTGGCGATTCCGTTTTTTCTCCATTCACGTCAAATTGCGGGCAATGCTTTTATTGCGAGATCGGCTTGACCGCGCGCTGTGAAAGGGGGCAACTGCTCGGTTGGCGGCAGAACGGCGTGGGCTTGCATGGTGCACAAGCTGAGTACGTACGCATTCCGTTTGCGGATGCGACGCTGTTGCGCGTGCCCGAAGAGATTCACGCCGAAGAAGCGTTGCTGCTCGGTGATATTCTTTCGACCGGTTACTTCTGTGCAGAACAAGCGGAGATTAAACCGCAGGGCGCTGTTGCGATCATCGGCTGCGGCCCGGTTGGAATTATGGCGCTCTTTGCCGCGCGTGAATTGGGCGCTGAAAAAATTTTTGCGATTGATAGCATT
>JABWAN010001102.1 GCA_013361015.1 Candidatus Zhuqueibacterota bacterium
AACGTTGGCGCGAAGCCGAGGGCTTATTGGTTATGGAGGGTAAGAAAAAAGGAAAGAGCGTTGCGCCGAAGAGTTGTTGGCAGAATTTTCGGCGAGAGAGTGTGCGTGTGGTCATCGGGAAGCGCACCAAGAAGAAAGCCAAGTAAGTTTTTAGTGCTAGCGATGTTAATGCTATCTGCGAAAATCGTGAAGCCTTATTACGCGATTCTCAAGATCCTCGGCCTGGAGATCTCCTGCGAGCTTCAGCAGCCGTCTGTAGATGGTGGAATGATCAATGTCAGTGCTCAAAATAATGCCAGCATGTTCCCAACCCTTGGCCTTGTATATGGCATTGATACGAATAAAATCTTTTTTGTTGATGGAAACGAGGGCCCGACCTTGAGAGACGGCAAATTGCATTTGGGCCTCATCGTCTTGTGTATCCATGCCGGTTTCGTGGGAACTGACGGTATCCACGCTATTCATGCGCAGGCGTTGTGCAATCTCATCGCTGAGATTCTCATTCAAGTAGAGCTTGACTTTAAGTTTTAACCTCTTGCTCTTCGTTTAAAAGACCGTCATAAGCGCGTTCATTTTTCTCGATGAACGCTTCGATTTCATCCTTGTGATCATTGTAGTATGATAAAGCATCACACAACTGCGCGGCAGTTATCGTCGGAAAGCCTCTTAGGATTTCCCATTCATCCATTCCTCGCTTATGGCATCCAACCAAAGCCCATACTCGAACATACGTGCCCTTGATGACAGCTTGCCAAATGCCCGATGCGCCTAGGATCTTGTCGACATGTGGATGCTCCGTTGGTTGAAACCGCTCGGTACTCATGATTTCATCTCCTGTATTGAAGGCCATATAGAAATGCTAAAGTCGTCTCGTCTTGCAATAATCTTGTTCAATGTAGAGGTTTTATAACCAGGAAACAAACTTCATTTCGCCAGCACGAGTTTGCGCGTGGCCACAAAACTTGTGTTGGAAAACTTGCCCACGGCTTGCATGCGATAGAAATACACGCCGGATTGCAATGCGCGCCCATTCGCGTCACGGCCGTGCCAACGTACATGATGCGAACCGGCATGGAGCGCGGCATTCATCAAACTACGCACGACGCGGCCATTCACATCGAACAACACGAGACGCACCTCCGCCGGCTCCGGCAAAGCAAAGTGAATCGCCGTTGTAGCATTGCCGGAGAGACCGTTCACAGAAAACGGATTTGGCGAGTTTTGCAGCAGTGCAAATTCTTTCGGAAGCGCGATCGCATGCTCCGCAACAGAAGAAACGCCTTCGCCGATAGCATTGAACGTAATCGGCGAACCCTTCAAACCCGAAGCTTCAACCGCAACTTGATTCATACCGGGGATGAGACCGAGTTTCCACGTTGTGGCTGCAATGCCGCTGCTATCGGTTGCAACCGTCGCGTGCAAGCTGTCATTTCCCAACACGCCGCCGCCCGCAACAATTTTGAAGTTCACCAAAAAATTTTTCACCGGCACATCGAAAACATCAACCACGCGCACGACGAGCGGCGCGCCGAGTTGCGTTCCAATCGGCGCCGTTTGCCCATCGCCACTCACGGCGAGCAGTGAGTCCGCGGCGGCCGAGAAAATGACAAAGTGCGTTTGCAAATGCGCGCCGGAAAGGCTATCGCTCACCGTCACCGCAATCGTTGTCGTGTCGCCCGCATCCGCGCCGGCGAATAACTCTGCGCTGGCAGTGCCATTAAGAGCTGTTTGGGTTGAATAAGAAACTGCGCCCTCAAGGAAGCGCCCGCCGCCGCCGATGATTGCAAAGAGCGCGGGAAGAGCAACAACCGAGTTGCCGTATGCGTCCGTCACGCGTACGACGAGCGGCGCAACCTGCCTTCCCGCGGAAACGAGCTGCAAGTTACCGCTGAGTTGCAGCAAATCCGCGGGCGCGCCGAAAGTTGCGGTGGCGCGACAGAGTAATGGAGAATTGCTCAAACCGGTTGCGGTAATTTCAATCTCAATCTCGCCGGTGGTCGCCCCTAATCTCACTTCGGTTGCAGC
>JABWAN010000078.1 GCA_013361015.1 Candidatus Zhuqueibacterota bacterium
GGCCTCATGCCGCATCCCGAACGCGCCTCCGAAGCCGTGCTCGGCTCGGACGATGGTCTACAAATTTTCACGGCGCTTATGAACGCCGCCCGGAATTAAGCACCTCCTCATGTTATTGTCACTCAGATGGAATCCTGCTTCGTGCTTGAGGCAAGGTCTCAACGATCATCATTCCTAATGCGTAAAAGCTTCCTTGGAGTGACCCACCCCCCAAGCACGCATGTTGACTTTATGACAATTTTTGCTTACCATGCCGCGTTGCTAAATGAGTCGAGCGAGAGAAAGGAGAACGCGTGCGTTCGCGCCGAACGTTTGGTTTTGTAGTCTTGATATTATTTGTGGGCGCAGCCGTGGGCACCGTTTTAGGTGAGCTTATGGCGTTGGTGCTGCCCAAAGGTGTCGTGCAGGAATTCTTCACCAAAAGTTGGTCTCCGGCGCTCGGTCCGGGCACGCTCGACCTCGTGCTCTTTAGCATTACGCTCGGCATGACTTTGAAAGTGAATGGCGCGGGCATCATCGGCATACTCGTCGCCATTTATCTGTTGCGTTGGGTCTTTGATTAGCGTTGCGAAGGTCGTTATCCTTTCCAAATAGTCTGAATGGAGTCGTGAAATGTTCGGCCAGATCGGAATGAGTGAATTGCTCGTGATCCTCGTGATCGTGTTGTTGGTTTTCGGGCCGAAAAAAATTCCCGAGTTGGCGCGCGGCATTAGCCGGGGCTTGAATGAATTTAAGCGCGCGGCCGAAGACGTGAAACAAGAGTTGCAAATTGACTACGATCGCCCGGAACGTCCCCGCGCGCGCCCCCCGGCCCCAACCCAACAAAAGCCGCAAGACTCGAATGTTGCATAAAAATTTTTAGGAGGTTCTTATGCCTGGTCCGCAAGAATTGATTATCATTCTCGTTATCGTCGTCGTCTTGTTCGGCGCAAAGAAGCTGCCGGAATTGGCGCGCGGCTTGGGGCAGGGGATCCGTGAATTTAAGAAAGCTGCAAATGAACCGGCGGAGCCGGAAAAAATCGAGCCGCCCAAAACGCAAACGAACGCGTAAGATCTCTTTGGCAGAATGATTGATTGGCAAAATGATTTCAATTTTTGGTTGATCAATCATTCCGCCGTTTTTATTTCTACCATGCTGACGCATCCTTTTCCACACGCCACACCAACCCTCTCTTTTATTCAGAATGAATCATCCCCCAAGCATTCGCGCAATGCAGGAAAGCTTGCGCCGCAATGAAACGAGTTGCGCCACGCTCGTTGAAGAATATTTATCCCGCATTGTAAAGCAATCTTCTTTGAATGCCTTTCTTACGGTTCTCGCGGATCGCGCGCGGGTGCAGGCACAGCGCGTTGATGCCAAAATCAAAGCCGGAAATGCAGGCAAACTGGCGGGCAGCATCATTGCCGTGAAAGATATTCTTGCGATGAAAGGCGAGCGCCTCACTTGCGGCTCGCGCATTTTGGAAAATTTTATTTCGCCCTACGACGCCACTGCCATCTCGCGTTTGGAAAATGCCGACGCCATCATCATTGGCAAAACCAATATGGACGAGTTCGCGATGGGTAGCTCGAACGAGAACTCCGCGTTCGGGCCGGTGAAAAATCCCCACAACGAAAAATACGTTCCGGGTGGATCCTCCGGCGGCTCTGCGGTTGCCGTTGCCGCGCAAATGGCCATGGCCGCGTTGGGTTCGGATACCGGCGGCTCCGTGCGCCAGCCCGCAGCGCTCTCGAGCGTCGTGGGATTGAAGCCAACCTATGGTCGCGTCTCGCGTTGGGGACTTGTGGCGTTCGCGTCTTCGCTCGATCAAATCGGCGTATTCGCGAATTCGGTCGAGGATGCGGCCCGCGTGCTCGAAGTCATTGCCGGAGTCGATGCGCATGACTCGACTTCCGCGCCGGTCCCAGTGCCGCAATATGCGCAACTGCTCGATGGCGATATCAAAGGCAAAGTCATTGGCTTGCCAAAAGAATATCTCTCGTCGGGTGTGCAACCGGAAATTCTCGCGGCTATCGCCCGCGCGAAGACGCTCTTCGAAAAAGGCGGCGCCACGCTCAAAGAAGTTTCGTTGCCGCACACGCAGTATGCGATTGCGACATACTACATCGTCTGCACTGCGGAAGCTTCTTCGAACCTCGCGCGCTATGACGGCGCGCACTACGGTCGTCGCGCGCAGAACGTCAACTCGCTCGAAGAGCTTTACGTGAAGAGTCGCAGCGAAGGATTTGGCGCGGAAGTGAAGCGCCGCATCATGCTCGGCACGTATGTGCTCTCTTCGGGTTATTATGATGCGTACTATCGCCGCGCCATGAAAGTGCGCACGCTCATTCGCCGCGATTTCGAGCAAGCCTTCCAACAATGCGACGCACTGCTCACGCCCACCACGCCGACCACCGCATTCAAGCTCGGCGAGAAAGTTTCTGATCCGTTGACGATGTATCTCTCCGACATCTTCACGGTGTCGATGAACCTCGCCGGCGTGCCCGCGCTTTCATTGCCAGCGGGAAAAGACCAGCATGGCTTGCCGATTGGCTTGCAGATCGTAGCCAAAGCTTTTGATGAAACGACGATGCTGCAGCTCGCGCATCATTTGGAGCAGAGTGGCTTCAACGAGTAATCAGTGGAATAAACGCTCTCACACTGTCATTCTGGAAGGATCTCCCCTCGCAGTTGGAACACATCTAAGAGTTAGCCTGTTCCGAACACTGGGGGAAGATTCTTCCAGAATGGCATGATGGAGAGGGCGCGATCAAAATTTTACACGAAAATTTTAAACCCGCGATTATGCCCTACGAACCCGTCATCGGACTCGAAGTTCACGCACAGCTTTCGACTGACTCTAAAATCTTTTCGCCCATTAGCACGAAGTTCGGCGCCGCGGCGAATGCGCAAGTCTCGCCGATTTGTGCGGGCATGCCCGGCGTTTTGCCCGTGCTCAATCGCAAAGCCGTGGAGTTTGCGATAAAAATGGGACTCGCCACGAATTGCGAAATCGCGCCGCTTTCGATATTTGCGCGCAAACATTATTTCTATCCCGATCTGCCCAAAGGCTATCAAATCTCCCAATACGAAGAGCCGATTTGCGAGCACGGTTGGATTGAGATCGAGCAAGCCGACGGTGGGAAGAAGCGCATCAGCCTCATTCGCATTCATCTAGAAGAAGATGCGGGCAAGTCGGTGCACGCCGAGTCCTTTGTTGCGGAGGATGAAACACTCATTGATCTCAACCGTTGCGGCACACCGCTCATTGAAATCGTGAGTGGGCCGGATATTTCCACGCCGCGCGAGGCTTATCTTTATCTGCAATACTTGCGGCAACTCGTGCGTTATCTCGGCATTTGCGATGGCAACATGGAGGAGGGAAGTTTGCGTTGCGATGCAAATATTTCCGTGCGCCCGGTTGGGCAAAAAGAGTTCGGCGTCAAAACCGAGATCAAAAACATGAACTCGTTTCGCAATGTCGAACGCGCGCTGGAGTATGAAATTTCGCGCCAAATCAGCGTGCTCGAAAGCGGCGGCAAAATCGTGCAAGAAACTTTGTTGTGGGATGCGAATCGCAATCAAGTGGTGAGCATGCGCTCGAAAGAGTTCGCACACGACTATCGTTATTTTCCCGAGCCGGATTTGACGCCGGTGCGCGTGGATGAAAAATGGTTGCACGAAGCGCGCGCCGCTTTGCCGGAATTGCCGCGCGCGCGGCGCAAGCGCTTTATCGAGCAGTTCAAGCTTTCGCAGCAACATGCCGAAGTGCTCACCGAAGAAAAGGCGTTGGCGGATTATTTTGAAGCCGTGGCGCATCAAGTGCGTGGGCCGCAACTCGCCGCGAATTGGGTAATGGGCGAAGTGATGCGCGTGTTGCGCGAACAAAAAATCGACATTTCTGCCTTCAAGCTTGCGCCGCCAGTGCTCGCGGAACTTTTGCAACTGCTCGAAAACGGCAAGATCACGGCGAAGATCGCGAAAGAGGTATTCGAAGAGATGCTGGACACCGGCAAAGCCGCGCACGCGCTCGTTGCGGAGAAAGGCCTCGAGCAAGTTTCCGATCTCGGCGCCATCACGCAAGCCGTGGCGGAAATACTCGCCGCGCATCCGAAAGAAGTGGAGCGCTATCGCAGCGGCGATGCGAAAGTGTTCGGCTTTTTGGTGGGACAGTTGATGCGCGCGATGAAGGGCAAGGCGAATCCGAAGGCGACGAATGAAGTTTTGAAAGAGACATTGGAAGCGCGCAAATAGCTCATCAGCAGGCGCCGGTTAGCCGAAGGCGGTTCAAATGCCTGCTCTTTCATCATCTTCCTCAAAACAAAGAAGGACAAGCACCCTTGCTTGTCCTTCTTTTATTCGAGCAAATCGAACGTTCAAACCAAATACTCCCCTCGCGCCATCACTTGCACGTCATCGAACCAAATATCCGGCTTCAAAGTGATGAGGTCGATGTGCGTGGGGCAGGTCCAGTCCGCGCCGGTTTGGCCGGGGGCGGGGTTGCCAAATGCGATGTGTGCGCCGGGCATCTTTTCATCCTGCAAAAGATTGCCGATGATGCCCTCCACCCAAAGATTCGTGCCGAGCGCAAACTCACCGACGCGATCGCTGTTCTTGCCCGCGTTGCAATATTCCGAAAACTCGCGTTGCAATTCGGCATTGTCGCAGCGCGCGGATTGCAGATATCCGCCTGAGATCTCTAAATGCAGCGGGGTGTTTTCGATACAGCCGTATTTCCAGCAGAGATAGTCGCCCACTGTGCCGTCCACCACCATCACGCCTTCCACACTTTCCGGGCAGGTGAAAATTTCGCCCGCGGGCAAGTTCGACCAAACTTCCGAAGTGATTTTGCCTCCCGTGTTTTGCCAACGCAACTTTCGACTCAACGTCACCACCATGTCCGTGCCCAACGCGGTTTTCACGTAGGCTTTCTGCGCTGGGCGCGCAACGGCGAGCAAGCGGTCGCCGAGCGCATACACCGTGTCAAAATCCGCGCGCATGCTTTGCAGCATGATTTCCGAAGTGATGCCGATCATATGCGCATAACGCACGCCGTGCTGCTCGACGACTTGAATGAGATCGCCGCGCACTTTGGCTTCGCCCACTTGCGATTTGACGCACATGATGCCGACGTGCGAGCGCGACATCGCAGCGAGCACTGCGCTCGGCATTTTACGCATCGGGCGCGCCGTGAGGTTTTCAAGCACGAAAGCAGTCACGGGGCTGCCGACTTGTTGCACTTCTTCGAACAGGCACTTGGCAATATCCAAAGTATCGTAGTCGGTAATCAGCGTCACGTGTTCGTGCGGCTGAATGCGGAGGCAATTGCGCACCGCATTGTACGCGCCGTGCAGATACTCGGGGTTAAGATCGCGCAGCTTGAGGGTTCGGAGCATAACAGCCTTCCATCGTTTCTTCGATCAATTGATCGACCACGGCCGTGAAATCGCCGTTGGTTTCTTCGTACGTCCGGAGCTGGCGGTCCGCGCTCGTGCCGGTTTCTAAAATGCGATAGAGATGGTTGATCGCGGTGCGGCTCTCCAAATCGTCGACCACGTCGTCCACAAAGCGGATGTATTCATACAACAAATCACGGAACGGCACTTCGCGTTGCTTGCCGAGGTCGATCAACTTGCCTTCGATGCCGTATCGTGCGGCGCGCCATTTGTTTTCTTCTATCAACGAAGAGCGATAGATGCGGAAACTCATGTTGTTTTTGTGGAGGAGCCAGAGCTTTGCAATCGTGGCTTGAATGAGCGCGGCGAGTGCGATCGTGGTATCGACACTGCTGGGCACATCGCAGATGCGCACTTCGAGCGTGTTGAAGAACGCGTGCGGGCGAATGTCCCACCAAATTTTTTTACCGTTGTCGATGCAATTGGTTTTGATGAGCGTCTGCACGAACAGCTCGAACTCGGCCCAGGAGGAGAACACGTCCGGAATGCCGGTGCGCGGGAATTTTTTGAAGATTTCGGCGCGCGTGGATTTCAGGCCGGTGCGGCGGCCGAGCCAAAACGGCGAACTGGTGGAGAGCGCGAGAATGTGCGGCAGAAAGTAGCGCATCTGATTGCACAACGCGATGGCGATCTCGCGGTCTTCGATGCCAATGTGCACGTGCAAGCCGAAGATGAGATTGCCGCGCGCCACGTCGCCCATCTCGTCGATGATGTTTTTGTAGCGCTCGTGTTCGGTGATTTCCTGCGTGCGCCAATCGGAGAAGGGATGTGTGCCCGCGGCGACGAGGCGCAAACCGTTTTTGTGCGCCAATTCGATGATCGCACGGCGGAGCTCGACGACGCTGGCGCGCGCTTCCTCGACGTTTTTGCAAATGCCCGTGCCGATCTCGACCACGGCCTTATGCATCTCGGGTTTGAGATGCTCCTGTAAAAGCATCTGGCCTTCGGCGAGCATTTCGGAAACGTGCGATCGCAATTCCCGTGTGTGGGGATCGACGACTTGAAACTCTTCTTCAATACCAATGGTGAAGTGGGGATCCACGCTCGTTCTCCTCGGATTTGAATCCCAAAAGTATACTTGATAAGGGGGAAATTCGTGCCGCAACAGTCATGTTGCGCGCGGTGTTCTATCTCAACTGAAATACAGAGGGCGCGCTATCGTCGACTTGCCAGGAGCGCAAGTCCGCCTTGCCACGGCAAAATGATTGAGCGGGTCTTTATTGTATGCACTGGGTTCTGCAAGGCGCCCCTCCTCGATGTCACTCCTTCGGTGCTAGCCCATGCGAATGGTCATTCGAACGCAGCGAGGAGTTTGAGTCTAAAGTTTCCTTGTATTTCTGCCTCCAATGGAACTCGTCGGAATGACATCTCCATCCATTTGAAGAACATCAGAGGAGGATACGTTAGCCGCGTTCCTCAAAACTTTTTGCCTCTGGAATGAGCCTTATTCGCTTTTGGTTGAAGCGCGGCGCGTTGTGCCGGACGTTCTTCTGCGCGGCGATTTTTTCTCTTCGCTCATGGAACTCGCAGTAGTGCCTATGAATTGCGACCACGTGTATTCTTGGGGCGGCTGTTTGGGCAACAGCGCACGTTCGATGGCCAACTCGGACATGTGCTCCACAATCCATGCGAAATTTTCGGGGGTTACGGATTTAATGTCACAATCCGGTGCGGGATTGCCGAAGTCAATCGCGTAAGGAATGCCGTCGCGCACGGCGAACTCGCACGTGTTGAGGTCATAGCCCAGCGCATTATTGATCTGCAAACAGTATTCTTTGATTTTCTGGCTCAACTCGGGAGTGGGTGGCGGATTGCCCGGCACGTATTGCGAGTAGAACGCCTGCTTGGGATCGTAGCGCATGATGTGCACGTGTTTCCGGCCCACGGTGTAGCAGCGATAATATTCTTCGAATTCGATGCCTTCCTGCAGCACCATGCAGAGCGTGCCGGTCTGGTTGTAGCAATGAAAGAATTCCTCTTCATTATGAATTTTGTAAACGTGCTTCCAACCGCCGCCGGCGTGGGGCTTCAAGAACGAAGGAAAACCGACATAGTTGAACACATTGTACCAGTTGATGGGATACACCAGGTTGCGCATGCTTTGCGAGGATGTTGAAGGCGGGTGCGCATTGTGAGGCAGCATGACGGTTTTGGGAATGGGCACACCGATTTTATGGGCAATGGAATAGTTGAAGAACTTATCATCGGCACTCCACCAAAATGGATTATTGATAACCTGCGTGCCGGAAAGCGCCGCATTTTTAAGGAAGGCCCGGTAGAAGGGCACATCATGCGAAATACGGTCGATGATCAAATTGTACTCGCACAGCTCGGCCATCTGCACTGTTTCGACTTTAATGAACTCCGCCGTAAGCTCGAGCTTGCGCTCCGCACTTTTTTGATTGATGCGCTCGATGAGCGCTTCCGGAAAGGAATTCTCTTCACCGCGTAGAATACCGATCTTCATTATCTCTCCCGTCAAACAGCGATTCGTATTGTTTCCGGTGGGTTGATTATGTTGAAAAAGATAAACAATCAGCTTTCAAAAGGGAAGAAAAAACTTCCATTTTATCTGCGAAAACTTTTCTCAGATCACCAAGTTTGTTGGTATGAAATAACATGACCTTTTGATCCTTCCGCATCTTGTGGGGAGTGAAGGTATTCCCCGCTGTTAGACTTTTCAAGGAGAGACTATGCGACCATGGATAGTAGGGACCGGTTGGCAGGCACGCATGAATGGCTGGTCCGACGGGAAGAAAGACATCCCCCCGTTGAATGACGAGAGCATTTCATATTATTTGAACAAGAGTCAGCGCCCCGGTTTGGTGGATAATGGCAATTGGCACGAAGTGCGCAGTGCCACGGACTATGAGCAAACCATTTGCAAAAAGGCAGACCGCGCGATTCGCCGTGTGTATCAGCGCTGGCAGTCACGCGATTCGAAACTCATCGGCCAGCACAAAACCTGGGAGCACAAGCTCCGGCAAGCGGAAGAAAATTATCTTACGCGCAAGCAGGAACTGGACCGCGACGCCATGTTCGATAAAACGCCGTGGTGGTATTTTCCCATGATTGTCATATTCGGGGTGGCGGAATTGGCAATGAATGCGCAGGTGTTCGATATTTTCGGCTCGCCGCGCTTCGAAACCATTATCATGGCATTGATTCTTTCGTTCGCCATTCCGGTAGCCGGACATTTTTGGGGACGTTTTCTGCGTGAAGATGAAAAAGACCGCACGCTCGTGTTGCTCTCCATCGGCTGCCTAGCCGTCATCATTTTTTCGCTCTATGCCTTGGCCGCGGTGCGCAACAGTTATTTCAAAAGCTCCGTCCCCACCACGGAAGAAACGGTCTTCAATGCCTGGCTGTTTTTCCTCTCCTTGAACTTTTTGATCTTCGTGATTTCCGTCTATGCCTCCTGGTATGCGCACGAACGCGATTTCAAGCTGTTCAAGTTCAAGCAAGATTATATTAAAAGCCTGGGGCGCATTCACCGGATCGAAGGCCTGCGCAATGCCCTGAAATCGACCTGCCACAATCAAATCTACGAAATTCGCGACCGCGCGCACCAAACGATCAGCGTTTATCGCCAGCACAACTTGCTCAATCGCAAAGATGATCGCAGGCCCAAAGCCTTCGATATGCTGCCGGACATTTTGATCCCAGATTTTCAGGAAGAAACTTTTGCCAACAACAATGGGCAGAGCAAGCCTTCCACAGCGCTGGTCAGCACGCGCTTTTCATTTGACTAATCTGCGGCTAAAAAATTTTTCACTCAAAAGTTTGCGAAGAAGAATTTTCGTTGCTTTTGCCGGCGTTTATTTTCGCCAGAATTTTTGAACTTCATCCCCAACCGCCTTCATGGAATGAAACGTAGATTCGAAAAACTGCAGGAATCGGTCTTGCGCACCTTGACGATCTTAGCCGTCGGTGTCGCCACACTCCTCACGCTGGCGAGCTGTGATCACACGGCTCCGAAAGAGCCGCGGCTCGTCATGGTTTTTATCGACGTCTCCCTCAGCACGCTTCCCGACCGGGAGAACTACAAGAAGTACATCGACTTGATCATCTCCCAGCTCGAGGCCGGCGATCGCATCATGGTGAGCAAAATTCTCGACCTCACCATTGCGGAGTTCGCACCCATTTATGATGCGAAATTTCCCGCCTTCAACATGTTCAGCGACAATCGCACGCGCTATGACAAAACCATCCGCGAGATGAGCGCACAGATCATGGCAACCGTGGACTCCGTGCTTGACATGCGTTCGAAAGTGCAAAAGAGCGAGATCGTCAACTCGTTCCTCATTTGCGACCAAGTCATGCGCGGCTGGTCCGGCAAGAAATCCATTGTCATCATTTCCGACATGCAAGAGAGCTCCTCGGAATTCAATTTCGACACGGATCATGTCACGCCCGCCTATCTGGAAAACGTGCTCGCCACGCTCAAGCTCAAGCATCGCATTCCGAAACTCCACGGCGTCGACGTATGGATTGCCGGGGCCTACGCGAAAGACACTGAACAATTTTTCGCAGTGCAGGATTTTTGGAAGCGCTACATCGTCGAAACCGGAGCGGAGCTGCGCTCCTATTCGCACACTTTGCTCGATTTCGAATAAACCTGCACGTCAAATGAACGGATGCTGCGCCGCGCTGCTGCGCGCCATCCGTTCTCGCTTGCCTTCCTTACGCTCTTGCCTGATCGTATCCTCACTTCAGCACCATCGGCATGGCGCCGCCCCCACAAGCTAGCAGAAACCGGAGGCTTTTGGTGGAACGCCGTGTTTGGGATGAAAAAACTTTCAGATTATATTGTGAAATTGAGCTTGGTCTGGTTTGCAATAGCCGCCTGAAAATCCGCTTGCAACTCCAGCCGTTTTCAACTATATTTTTTTAGCGTCAATCTGGTTTAGTTTGAACAATTGGCTAGCTCACTAGCTTGAAGGAGAGGTAGATGAAGAAGTTCTCGATGTGGTTCGTAGCCGCGGCATTTCTGTGCACGTGCGCGCCGCACTTGCTTTGGGCGCAATCCATGGAAATGACTTCGGCAAAGCTTTATATTCAGCAAAATGACTGGGACAAAGCCATTCAATGGTTGCAAGAAGCACTGAAGAAGAAACCGGAAAACGCGGAAGCGCACTTTCTGTTGGCGCAAGGCTACGGTATGAGGGGCAAGCTTGCAGACATGGTCGCGGAATTCGCTGCGGTGCAACAATATGACAAGAAGAATAAGTACACCAAAGACCTGGCGAGCTACCGGCAAAAATATTTTGCGGAAAGCTTCAACACCGGCGTCAAAGCTTTCAATGAGCAGAATTTCGATATGGCCGCGGACAAGTTCGCCACGGCCGCGATGCTCGATCCTTCCCAGGCGGCCTCATTCCAAAACCTTGCGATCTCATATCGTCAAATTGAACGCGATTTGAGCACCGACGTGCCATGCGAAGGCTGCGCCGCGGAACACGAATGGGATGCCGTGGCGGTGCTCTGCCGTGACAAAGCTACGGGCGCGGCCACGAAGTTCTGCTGCTGCCCGGAAGCCAAAGAGCAACTCGAGGCTGCGATCGTCAAAACCCATGAAACACTGATCAAAATGCAGCCCGACAGCTTGACCAACTATCTGGCTTTGTCGGATTATTATAAGATGAAGAATCAGATGGAAAAAAGCACGACGTTGCTGGCGGAAGCCAATCAAAAATTCCCCAACAATGCCAAAGTGCTCGGCGAGATGGCGATTGCATATGATTATATGGGCAAGTCCGAGGAAGCTTTCCAGACCTATGAGCAAGCGCTGGCTAACAAACCGGATGATAAAGATCTGCGCTTTAATTACGGTCGACTGTTCCTTCTGCGCGCCGAGGCCGCAGGCAAGAAGGAACCGCTTGATCACGCCGCCGTTGCCGTCGCCTACGGCAGCGCCATCGAACAGTTCAGCAAAGTTTTAGCGGCCGAGCCGGAAGACTTCGATTCCAATTACAATATCGGCGTGAGCCATCTCAAGATCGGCGAGGATTTCGACAAGCAGATTCGTGAATTGGATGAGG
>JABWAN010001103.1 GCA_013361015.1 Candidatus Zhuqueibacterota bacterium
TGCCGCGCTTTCTTTTTGCTTTGTCGCTGCTCGTTCTTGAGGGCCATCTGCGCTTGTTTACCGAGGGGGCTAGCTGACCTAGCCGACTTAAAGCGCTGCGCAGATTGCAAAAAGCAAAAGCGTGCGTCCTGGAATGATGAAAACATAGCAGATGAAATAAATTTGTGTCGAAGAGCTACACTTGCGCGAGCGCTTCCTGCAAATCTTCGATCACGTCGTGCCAGTCTTCCAAACCGAGCGAGAGCCGGATGCCGCCCGGCTCCATACCGCGTTGCAGCTTTTCTTCTTCGGGCAAAGCCGAATGTGTCATCGAGTACGGACTCTCAATCAGCGTTTTAATCTGTCCCAAGCTCACCGCGAGTGTGATAGAGTATGCATGATCGGCAATGTAGTCAATAAATTTTTCTCCCAATGCGGCCACAGAGTGTGTCCCTGCTTTTTCCCCGTTGAGCACGAAATAAATCATCGCACCGGGCGCAAACTTGCCTTCGTAATTCGTCATCTGCCGTTTGGCCAACTCATATTGGGGATGCGATTCCAAACCTGGATAGACCACGCGCGCGACTTTCGGATGTTCCTGCAAAAATTTCGCGACGCGATGCGCGGTTTTCTGCATGTTGATCATGCGCGTCGCCAGCGTCGGCAGGCCATACACCAAACACGGCCACGCGCTTTTCGGCGAAAGCACGCCGCCGAAATCTTTGCGATAGAGCATGAGCGGCGCATAGAATTTCTGCGGCCCGACGACTGCGCCCCCCATATCGGTGCCGAAACCGCCGATGCCTTTCGTCAAGCTATTCACCACGAAATTCGCGCCCAATGGCAGCGGCCGTTGGCAATACGGCGTCGCGAAAGTATTGTCGACCACGATCTGTATTTGCCGCTCCGGCGGACGATCTTGATTGATCCTGTTTGCGATCTTCCGCACGGCCGCGATGTCGATTAAACTGAGATCGGGATTCACCGGTGTTTCGAAATAGATCGCGCGCGTCTTCGCCGTAATCGCCGCACGCAAAGCTGCCTCGTTTTTGAGATCGACAAACTTGGTTTGCACGCCGTAACGCGGCAGCCAGTGCGTCATCAAACTGTACGTGCAGCCATAGAGCACTTGATGCGCGACAATCTCGTGCCCGGCTTCGCACAACATACCGAGCACGCCGCTGATCGCAGCCATGCCGGTCGCGAACGACACGCACATTTCGCCGCCCTCGGCATACGCGAGATTCTCTTCGAGCATGCCGCGCGTGGGTTCTTCGAGGCGATCATAAATGTAAATTGGCACGTGCTTCGTAAAGTCCGTGGCCTCGCTGGCGAACTCGAAGAAACCTTGCGCGCCGCGATGCGCGGAACTCAAACGATACGTTGCAGAAGAAGACAACGGCGGCACGACGTGATGATCGTAATCCCATTTCTTGCTTTCAAAATTGCCGTGAATCAAATGCGTGCGCATGCGATACTCGGCCTTGGTTCTCTGGCGTGATTTGGATGAGTTGGACATGGCGAGGCACCTCCTGCGGTTTTGTTGGTTTGAATCCAAAAGCCCATCTCATTGCATGAGACCAACAACCATGCCGATTTCAGGGTGTGCTAAGAGTTCACGGCTGTTTAAAATAACATGGAATTATGAATTGCGGCGGGCATTCAGAAGAATTTTTCTTCGCAAAGGTAGGATTGCAATGCGGTTCTGTTCGCATTTTGAAGAATAATCGCGCACGCGCAATGCAGGCGCGCGTCCACTCTCCGCTGACTAATATTTCAACATTCGCTTCCCGCCAGACTTCTCCGCGGGCTTTGGTGTAAAGTAAGCTCATCAGTGCCAGCTCAGAAGATTTTTTCCTCCGAAAATGGAACTTCCACAAGAATGAAAAGCATTTTCGTGGGAAAAGTCTTTGCTTCTTTAGCAATGATTGCACGTTTAATGGAATATCATATCAACCGAGGCCGGTCTTTTCAATTTTGGGATAGGCCTCAGCACATGCTCATTCTTTTTTTCATCCCAAATCCATTTTTCATCAA
>JABWAN010001104.1 GCA_013361015.1 Candidatus Zhuqueibacterota bacterium
ATTGGTGGCAAGCGCAAGCTGCACAAACACGGCAACAAGGCCCGCAGCTAAAAAAGTATTTGCTGCAGCAACTGCACACCCACCTCGCCGCGCTGCAAAACACGCCGCCCGCTTATAACGCCGAGCCGCTGCGGCGGCCAAAGCAGCGGGAGAAGTCTCCCCTCCTCACGGAAGAATCTGACAAGACAATCTATGGCATGTGTCCGGTGGCCTCCGAGAAAACGGTGTGCTGCAATCTGCGCACGATTGACGCCGTGGAGAATTGCATCTTCGGTTGCAGCTACTGCAGCATTCAAACCTTCTATCGCGAGCAAATCATTTTCGATGCAGATTTTGCCGCGAAGCTGCGCGCGATTCCCATTGCGCCCGAGCGCTTTTATCATTTCGGCACCGGCCAGGCTTCGGATGCATTGGCGTGGGGCAACCGCAACGGCAACTTGGAGGCGTTGTGCCGCTTTGCCGAGGAACATCCCAACGTTTTGATGGAGTTCAAAACGAAGTCCGACAATATCGGCTATTTTCTCGAACGGCAGCCGCCGAAAAACCTCGTGTGCAGTTGGTCATTGAACTCGCCGGCAATCATTGCGAATGAAGAACACTTCACCGCGAGCCTGGCGCAGCGCATTGCGGCCGCGCGCACGGTTGCAGATCGCGGCATCAAAGTCGCATTTCATTTTCACCCGCTCGTTTACTACCAGGGCTGGCGCACCGATTATCCTGCGATCGCGACCACCCTCATCGCGCGCTTCCAGCCGGAGGAAGTTTTGTTTGTCTCCTTTGGCTCGGTCACTTTGATCAAACCCGTGATTCAAAAAATGCGCGAGCTGGGGCATCCGACGAAAATCACGCAAGCGCAGTTGGTCGCCGATCCGCACGGCAAGTTGACGTATACGGATGAAATCAAGATCGCTTTGTTCAAAAAAATGTTTGAGGCTTTTGCGCCCTGGCACGAGCGCGTGTTTATGTATCTCTGCATGGAAAAAGCCGCGATCTGGGAGCAAGTGTGGGGGCATGTTTATCGCAGCAACGAAGAGTTTGAACGTGATTTTGGTGCACGAACGATGAGCAAAGTAAGATCGTAGCCTAGCCTGCCAGCCTGCAAGGCCAGCAGGCTGGATGGCGGCGTTACGATAAGGAGAAGAATGTATGCGCACGATTATCGAACCATTTCGCATTAAAATGACCGAGCCGATCAAGCACACGACTCGGGAAGAGAGAATTGCCGCACTACAGCAAGCTCACCACAACGTTTTCTTGTTGGATGCCGAAGATTGCCCGATCGATCTTTTGACGGATAGCGGCACCGGGGCGATGTCCACCGAGCAATGGGCGGCATTGATGCTCGGCGATGAAAGTTATGCCGGCAGCAAATCGTGGAAGAGATTCGAGGCGACCGTTAAAAAGATTACGGGGATGAAGCACGTTTTTCCCACACATCAAGGCCGCGCCGCGGAGGGCATTCTCGCGCTCACGCGCGTGCAGCCCGGTGAATTCGTTCCAAACAACAGCCACTTCGACACCACACGCGCAAACGTTGAGTTCGTGGGCGCACACGCGCTGGATCTCTTGTGCCAAGAAGGCTATGATCCCGGGTTCGAAGCGCCCTTCAAAGGCGATATGGATCTCAACAAACTCGAACGCTTCATTGCCGAACATGGCAAAGCCAAAATTCCGTTTTGCATGATCACGGTGACGAACAATACCGGCGGCGGGCAGCCCGTCTCCATGGCCAACGTGCGCGCGGTGAAGCGCACATTGGAACGACACGGTATTCCGCTCGTGATTGACGCATGCCGCTTTGCGGAGAACGCGTACTTCATTCACGAGCGCGAAGCCGGTTATCGCGGCAAATCGCTGTTGGAGATCGCGCAGGAAATGTTCTCCTATGCCGATGCGGCGACGATGAGCGCGAAGAAAGACGGCCTCGCCAACATCGGCGGCTTCTTCGTTTGCAACAGCGATCAGTGGGCGGAAGATTTTCGCAACGCGCTCATTTTGCGCGAGGGCTTTCC
>JABWAN010001105.1 GCA_013361015.1 Candidatus Zhuqueibacterota bacterium
CTTGCCATCAAACCGAAAATTCTTTTGTTGGATGAACCACTCTCGAATCTCGATGCGCAACTGCGGCGCTCCACGCGCGCAGAGCTGAAACGCTTGCAGCGGCAACTCGGCATCACGACGATTTACGTGACGCATGATCAAGAAGAGGCGTTGGCGCTTTCGGATCGCATCGCCGTGTTGCACGCCGGAATTTTGCAGCAAGTCGGCACGCCGCTTGAAATCTACAGTGCACCCAAAAATTTCTTCGTTATGAATTTCATCGGCGCGAGCAATGCCTTGTCGGGCAACGTCATTGCGCGCGACGGAAACACGCTGTCGCTTGCGAACGCGTCGTGGCAGATACAACGCCCGGTGGCAGACGCTTCACGCTTTGCAGTCGGCGCTTCGGTGCAAATCGCCTTTCGCCCCGAGCACGTGTGGGTGAGGCGTATAAAACCGTCAGCGAACGATTCTGCTTTTGTGACGCCGCCAACACCCCCCGTTATCCCCCCTCAAGGGGGGAATCAATCTCGTGTTCAGCAAGAATTTTCCCCCCTTGAGGAGGGCCAGGGAGCCGTTACTGATACTATAGCCCTCCCCGGCACGTGGCGCACCGCGGAATTTTCCGGAACGCATTGGTTGATGCACTTCGCGATTGCCGATCGCGCCTGTTCCGCACGCATGACGCAAGCGCAGGCAGTACAGTATCTCGGCGATGACTTCGCCAATATGTCGCCCGGAGAAGAGATACAAGTTGTAATCGCTTCGAACGCACTTGCCGTGTTCGAGTCGTGAGGTCGAGCAATGCGAGTCATCGATCATTTCAAACGCAATTGGTCTTCCGGGTTGGTGCTCGCCGGCCTGTTCTTGCTCCTCGCCATCATCATTTATCTTCCCCTTTTCGAATTGCTCAAAGAAAGTCTGCAAGTCAACGGTCAGTGGTCATTCCAAAACTTCCTACGCTTTTTTGATTTCAAAAATCCCGTTTACTTGCGCGCATTGTGGGGCAGTGTCGCGATCTCGGTGCTGTCCGTGCTCGGGAGCGCAGCGGTGGGCGTGCCGCTCGCAATTCTTTTTTCGCGCTTTCAATTTCCCGGCCGCAGAATTTTCGGTGTGCTCGTGACTTTGCCGGTGCTGCTGCCGCCGCTCGTCGGCGTGCTCGCGTTCTATTTTTTGATGGGCGAGACTGGCATTGTTCCGCGCGTGCTACAAAAGATGTTTGGGTTGCAATCCGCGCCTTTGGTGATGGCCGGTGTGCCCGCGATATTGCTCGTTCATGTTTACAGCTTTTACGTTTTCTTTTATCTCTTCGCACAGAATGCGCTCGCGGGGTTGGATCGCTCGTTGGAAGAAGCCGCGAGCGGATTGGGCGCGAGCCGTTTCATGCTATGGCGGCGCGTCATCTTGCCGCAATTGCAGCCCGCGCTGCTCGGCGCAAGCATGCTCGTGTTTATGAACGCCATGGCGAGCTTCACAGCGCCGTACATGTTCGGCGGCAATTGGCGTTTTCTCTCGTTGGAAATCTACAATGCCAAACTCAACGGCGATCTTGCGCTTTCGATCACGCAAGCCGTGATACTCGCCGCGATTTCGGTGCTCTTTCTCTTTTTGATACGTTGGTATGGCCGCGATCATCCCACTGCGCGCGGCAGCAAAGGCGTGGCGATGCCGCCGCGCTACGTTACCAAGCCATGGCAGAAAATTTTGCTCACAGTGCTCGGTGGCATTCTTATTGTAGTTTTAATGTTGCCGCAACTCATGCTCGTGCTCATTGCGTTCGTAAAAAACGGCACGTGGACCTGGCAAATCTTGCCGGAGCAATTTACGCTGGAAAATTTCGTGAGCTTGTTCACCGCGGGCGAGGTTGCCGAGCCATGGTTGAATAGTTTGTGGATGTCCGCGACGGCCACTGCTGCGGGCGTCGTCGTGGCGATGAGCGCGGCATATTTCACGGCGCGGCCACGCGCAGGCCGCGCGATGAGCCGCAAGGCCGCGAACGAGAAGTTCAATTGGAAGGACGTGAACCGCTT
>JABWAN010000079.1 GCA_013361015.1 Candidatus Zhuqueibacterota bacterium
GTGTTGCTGCTCAACGGTATTCAGGTGCGCGGCAGGATTTTTCGCGGCTTCGGTCCGAGCAAGGTGCGCGTGCTCGCCGAGCACGAGGCGCCGATTTTGCCGGTGCTCACCAATCTTAACAAAATTTCCGATAATCTTACCGCCGAGTTGGTGCTGAAAACCATCGGCGCAGAGCGCTTTGGCCGGCCCGGCACTGCGGAAAAAGGCGTGGCGGCGATGCGTGCATTCCTGCAAAATTCCGGCGTGGACACTTTGGCGATAAACTCCGCGGATGGTTCCGGGGTTTCGCGCTATAATTTGGTGACTCCGGACGGCTTGGTGGATTTGCTGACCGCAATGTGGCAGCGTGAAGATTTACGCCCCGCGTTTGTGAGCACGCTTCCGATTGCAGGCGTCGATGGCACCTTGAGCAACCGCATGCGCGGCAGCGCGGCTGAAGGCGTGTTGCGCGCGAAGACCGGTTCGCTTTCCGGCGTGAGTTCATTATCCGGCTATACGATTACGGCCGAGGGTGAAGCTGTGGTTTTTTCAATGATGATGCAACACTATCTCGTGAAAGATGCTGCCGTGCGCAGCGTGCAAGATCGCATCGCCGCGGAAATCACCGCGTTTCGGCGAAATACGCACACTGCCGCAGTGCGATCACGCACGAATTGAGTTGCAAGGTATTTTTACACAACAAATTCGGATACAAATGAGCCGTTATTTACGCCCCGTGCATTTCTTTCGCGGCACGATCTTGTTGATTGTGCTGTTCAGCCTTTCCCCTCAATCACCTTCTTCGCACAGCACGCCAACCGGCACGGCGTCACCTGATAGTTTGCTCTTGCAGTACGATGCTTTCGTCGATAGCTTTATGACGGAATCCAAAGCTCCCGGCGTTGCGATCGCAGTCGTCAAAGAAGATCAAATCGTTTACATAAAAGGCTTTGGCCATAGACGGATTGATGCGCGTGAGCGGATCGATGGCAATACTGTTTTTCGTATCGCGTCTTTGTCAAAAGGGTTCGCGTCCGTGCTCACCGGGTTGCTCGTGCACGACGGCCTTTTGCAATGGGACGAACATGTGATGAAGTATCTGCCGGACTTCGCTTTGAGAAACCCCAAGAATACTCGGGAGCTTACGATTCGCCATCTCTTAAGCCATACTTCCGGCTTATTAGCACATAGCTACGATAGCCTGATCGAGGATAATGTCGAGTTCGAGCAAATGGCGCGGCAACTGCGAGAGGTGCCGATCACCTGCGCGGTGGGGGAATGTTATTCTTATCAAAATGTAGCTTACGGCTTGATCGGGCCGATCATCGCCAATGCCACGGGTAAAACTTATCAGGATTTGCTCGCCGAACGCATCTTCAAACCGTTAGGCATGACGGAGGCGTCTTTGAGCAAAGCCGGCATGTTGGCAACGCGAAATGTTGCCTATCCACATGTCATGCGAAAAGCGGAATGGCATTCGGCGGAGATCCGAGACACGTATTATTCGGTGCCGCCGGCTGCCGGTGTGAACGCGAGTGTTCATGACATGGCGTTGTGGCTGCGTGCACTCATGGGAGGCATTCCGCAAGTTGTTCCGCCGGAGGTCGTGCAAGAGGTAAGCGAGCCGGTAGTTGTGACTCCGCGCGAACGGCGCCGCTTCAACTGGAACCGCCGCATTCGTTCGGCGCACTATGGTTTGGGTTGGCGCATCTTCGACTATGCCGGCCACAAACTGGTTTTCCATAGCGGCAGTGTGTACGGTTATCTTTCTCAAATCGCTTTTCTGCCCGAAGAGAAAATTGGCATCGTGGTTCTGCAAAACTCCGCGCACGGCAATCCGTTCGTGTATGAGTTCTTTGATCGTTATCTTCGATTGTAAAGTCTTCAAGTCTCTGCCTCCCAAACTCTGGACTACGCATACCTCTCTGCCACGATGTCAAAAAAATGCCAAGCTGGTACTTGACTCTTTGCGATTAAATTTTATATTGCACGCTCGTCTTTAGCACTCATTTTAAATGAGTGCTACCTGACAATGCTAGTGAACAAGGTTTCTCGGACAAACTCAAAAAAAGGAGCTTATTAATGAACATTAAACCACTGGCTGACCGCGTGGTGGTCAAGCCGCTCGAGGCGGAAGTGAAGAAGCAAGGCAACATCATTATTCCGGATACTGCGAAAGAAAAACCGATGCAGGGTGAAATTGTCGCAGTGGGGCCGGGCAAGACGACGGAAGCCGGCCAGAAGGTCGCGATGGAAGTAAAGAAGGGCGACAAAATTCTTTACGGCAAATACTCCGGCACGGAAGTGACGGTGGATGGCGTGGACTACTTGATCATGCGCGAAAGTGACGTGCTCGCCATTCTCTAAAAGCGCACCGTTCAATTTACCTCGTCATCCTGAAACTCGTGCGCACGGAAAACGTGAAAGATTTTTCGCGTGTTGCATTGACGAACGAGATCACTAGACGCAGGACACTCATCTTCGGAATTAAAATTCTAAGGAGACAATAACATATGGCAAAGATTATTGATTATAGCATTGACGCGCGCGCCTCTTTGAAGCGTGGTGTCGATGCCTTGGCCAATGCGGTGAAAGTCACGCTCGGCCCCAAAGGCCGCAATGTTGTGATTGACAAAAAGTTCGGCGCGCCGACGGTGACCAAAGACGGCGTCACGGTTGCGAAAGAGGTCGAACTGGAAAATCCCGTGGAAAACATGGGCGCGCAAATGGTGAAGGAAGTTGCGTCCAAAACTAGTGACAATGCCGGCGACGGAACCACGACCGCGACGGTTTTGGCGCAATCGATCTTCAATGAAGGCTTGAAAAACGTCACAGCCGGCGCGAGCCCAATGCACCTGAAACGCGGCATTGAAAAGGCCGTGAACGTCGTCATCGGCGAAGTGAAGAAGATTAGCAAACCGGTGCCGGGCAAAACCGAAATCGCGCAAGTCGGCTCCATCTCGGCGAACAACGACAAATCCATTGGCGACCTCATTGCCGATGCGATGGAGAAAGTCGGCAAAGACGGCGTGATCACGGTGGAAGAAGCCAAGTCCACCGAAACCGAGCTGAAAGTCGTCGAAGGTATGCAATTCGACCGCGGCTACATCTCGCCGTATTTCGTGACCGACCCCGAGAATATGGAAGCAATTTTGGAAGATGCGATGATCTTGATTCACGACAAGAAGATCAGCGCAATGAAAGACCTGCTCCCGATTCTTGAGAAGACCGCGCAAATGGGCCGTCCGCTCTTGATCATTGCGGAAGACATCGAAGGCGAAGCGCTCGCGACCTTGGTCGTGAACAAGCTGCGCGGCACGTTGAAAGTCGCCGCAGTGAAAGCGCCGGGCTTTGGCGATCGTCGCAAAGCCATGTTGGAAGACATCGGCGTGCTCACCGGCGGCCGTGTGATTTCCGAAGAAGCCGGCTTCAAACTCGAGAACACCACGCTCGGTGATTTGGGCCGCGCGAAGAAGATTACGATCGACAAAGACAACACCACCATCGTCGAAGGTGCGGGCAAACAGGAAGACATCAAAGGCCGCATTGGGCAAATCAAAAAGCAAATCGACGGCACTACTTCCGACTATGATCGTGAGAAATTGCAAGAGCGCCTCGCGAAGCTCGCCGGCGGCGTGGCCGTGTTGAAAGTCGGTGCTGCCACCGAAGTGGAGATGAAAGAGAAAAAGGCGCGCGTGGAAGATGCGTTGCACGCGACCCGCGCAGCCGTGGAAGAAGGCATCGTGCCCGGCGGCGGCGTAGCTTTGCTGCGTGCCATTCCCGCGCTCGACAAGCTCAAGCTCGACAATGGTGATGAGCAAACCGGCGTCAATATCGTGAAGCGCGCCATCGAAGAGCCGATTCGCCAGATCGCCGAGAACGCGGGCTGGGAAGGCTCCATCGTCGTGCAAAAGGTCAAAGAGAGCAAAGACGTGAACTTCGGCTTCAATGCCGATTCCGAAGACTTCGGCGATCTCATGAAGCAGGGCGTCATCGATCCGACCAAGGTCGTGCGCACCGCTTTGGAAAACGCAGCCTCGGTCGCCGGCCTGTTGTTGATGACCGAAGCCACCATCGTCGAGAAGCCCGAAAAGGAAAAGATGCCTCCGATGCCTCCGGGCGGCGGCGGTATGGGCGGCATGTACTAAGCCCCTCGCGCATGAAGCGCAACACTTAATCATAGAAAAAAAGCCGGTTCCTCGTAAGAGTGCCGGCTTTTTTGTTTGCGCCTGCTCAGCCACGGCTCTGCCATGGCTTGTTCGAATGCGCTAATGCAGCACTATAAGTTGCTAGAATCTTTTTATGGCAAGTCGCTGCTCCACCTCCGTGTCATCTTTGCTTGTTTACCTCACCGTTATCTCTTCGCGCTAGTTGACTTCAAAGCGACGGCCTCGCGCCGCCTAAAGTATATTTTCAAGAGAAATGCTTGTAGCGAGGCCTTATGAATTTTGACAATCAAAATCGATAATCTTCGCGCTTCCGGACTCATCCCCCCGGCCCAATGCCGTTTCTTTAAGCGATTTTGCTGCATGTTGTTTTGTTCTTTGACAATTTTATGCAATCCCAGCTTGTCTCACGGGATCTTTTTTATTATCTTGTGGGTGACGAGTTATCGTTCTGTCTCGCTTCTCACTTCTCGTGATCGTTAAGTACTGGAAGCCCTGCTTAACGGACGTCACTCATTGAAAGGGAAACGCTATGCAAAGAGGCGGGGGCAACCCCGTCTATGGTTTTAGCGCAGCAGGAACACTTGTTCCAGTTGCTCAATTCTTTGCTTCCCACCGCGATTGCCCCGCAAGACAAGTTTGATGCGCGACACTTTCAGCGCGATCGCATTTTCACCCCACAACTTCTCACCTTTACCACGCTCTACCTTGTCTGCGATCAAAACAACTTTGGCTATAAACACATTCTCGAAACCCTGTGGAAAAAGATGGGTGAGCTTGCGATGGTGCCGCCTGCGACGGCGGCACCGCAGAAATCGTCCTTCTGCAAAGCGCGCCGAAAGTTACCCGCGAAATATGTCCACGACATGTTTCGGCAAGCGGTCGAACGTTCCGAACAAATGGAACCACAACGCTTATGGAAAGGCCATCGGTTGTTTGCCACCGATGGCATGAAAGTGTCGCTGCCCAGCTCGGCGGAATTGAAAGCGCATTTTGGATGTCCCCAAAACGACACCGGCGAGGCGCATTATCCGCAAGCGCTGTTGTCGGAATTGTTCAATGTACTCACCGATGAAGTGTACGATTATACGCTCTCGCCCTGCACCACTGGCGAGCGCGAGCAAGCGTTGTTGCACCTCAAACGTTTGCGCGCGGGCGATGTGGGGCTGCACGATCGCAACTATCCGTCGTACGAAATGTTTTGGGAATATCAAAAACGCAAAATCCATTTTGTGATGCGCATGCCGCTGGCCCCATGGAAAATTGTCGAAGATTTTTTAGCCTCCGGGGCCGTGGATCGATGCGTCAAGCTAAACATGCCCGCCTCGGCGCACAAATTTTACAAAGACGATCCGACGGTACCCAAGCACATGACCGTGCGCCTGGTTCGCGTCACGCTGCCAACCGGTGAAACCGAAGTTTTAGTCACTTCACTCCTGAACCGTAAGTTGTATCCAACGAAGGCCATGCAGGAACTCTATATCTTGCGCTGGCCGATAGAAGAAGGCAACAAATCGCTCAAGTGTCATCAAGCGATGGAAAAGTTTCACGCCAAAGACGTCAACGGCATTATGCAAGAAGTTCACGCGCACTATTTGCTGATGGCGCTCACACGATTGATGATGTTGCAGGCGACGCTGGTGGCGCGCACGCCGGAACAGTATTATGGCTTGAGCTATAAATCGGCGGCGGATTTTGTTTCCAACGACTTGGTGGTGTTAATCCTCAGCACTGCGCCGGTTCGCAAAAAAAGAGTGTTGCACGAAGTTTTATTGATGATCGCACGCGTTTATGAAAAACCACGTTACAATCGATCCTATCCCCGATGGTCGCGCTCAAGCTGGCGCAAGTACCGCCAGCGTTATGCACGCACCCCGGCTTAAGGAAACGGCATTGCCCCAGCACCACGTCAGATAATACGGGAAGCCTTGAATCATAAGCGGATAGCTAAAGCCGAGCACGAAGAATAAAATACCGAGCCAGAGACCAAACGACATTCCGCCTTTAGGCCCGGCGCCCCATGACGCGCGCGTCTTTGCGAAAATAATTCCACCCACAATGCCGACCAGAATGGCGATGACCGTGTACCAAATGGGGCTCGCGTCCTGGCGAAAGAAGGCGAGATTCGCATAGGTATTACTCATGATCATGCCGTGCACAAGCGCTTCGTACACAGCCATGACCACGCCACCGACCGCACCGGCAATCACAGCTTTGGACCAATTCATAACTCCCTCCTCATTTAGAGTGAAAACCAACAGCGTGAATAAATTGAGCCGCTTGAAACCGAGGCGAGAGGCCGCGCAAGGAGGAAGCTTCAAGCTGGAAGCTCATGCATAAAAATATACTCTCTTTCTTTTGCCTTGTCAATCCACAAATTTCAACGCAATCCCTCCGTCGTGCATAGGGCTCGTCTTTCCGAAATATGCGGCATGACTTTCCGCCAATGCCGGAACCCCGAAATTCCAACCCACCGCGCGCTTGACTTTGCGGCGACGAATGTGCATCTTGGCGAAGTTCCAGAAGTCAAAATGCAGATTCCAAAAAACAAAACCCAGTTTCCACGCCGGGTCTGTTTGTCTTTTGGAATTTGTTTTTTGCGATTTGCTGTTTGGATTTCACCTTCGGAGTATTCTATGCCCACACAAGTATTCGCTTCGGTTTGTACCATGGATTGCCCCGACACTTGCAGTCTCGAGGTTGAAGTCACGGACGGCCGTGTTGTGAACATTAAGGGCACTTCGCGCAATCCCGTGACGGATGATTTCATCTGTTCGAAGGTGGCGCAATATGCCAAGCGCGTTTATAGCAAAGACCGCTTGCTCTCTCCCATGCGCCGCGTCGGTAAAAAGGGCGAAGGCCGCTTCGAGCGAATTTCATGGGAGCAGGCGCTCAATTTGATTTGCGAGCAGGCGCAAGCCATTCGCACGCAATGGGGCGGCGAAGCGATTCTGCCTTACAGCTATGGCGGTTCGAACGGCGTGCTCGGCCAAGATACCACCGACAAAGCTTTCTTTGCGAAGCTCGGCGCCTCACGTTTGGAGCGCGCGGTTTGTGCCGTGCCCGCGAGCGCAGCGGCGATGGGCGTGTACGGCAAGATGGCGGGCGTGGCATTCGAAGATTACGTGCACGCGCGTGGCCTCATCATTTGGGGCGCGAACCCCAAGGCTTCCAACATTCACCTTGTGCCGTATCTCAAACAGGCCAAAGCCGCGGGTGCGAAAATCGCGATCGTCGACCCCATGTGCAATTTTTCGCAGCGTGAAATCGACTTGCACGTGCCCGTCTTCCCCGGCGCCGATCTCGCCGTTGCGCTCGCAATGATTCATTATTGGCACGAGCACGATTTGCTCGATTGGAATTTCATTGCGCAGCACACTTCGCACGCCGAAGTGTTGCTGGAGAAAGCTCAGCCCTACACGCTGCAACATGCGGCCGCGATTGCCCGTATTGACGCCGGTTTGATCGAGCGGTTGGCAGTCATGTACGCCGAGGCCGATCCGGCGCTCATTCGTCTGGGCTGGGGCATGGAACGCAACCGCAACGGCGCGCAAGCGATTGCCGCGGTTTTGGCGATGCCCGCGTTGCTCGGCAAGTTCGGCAAACGCGGCGGCGGTTACACTTTAAGCAACAGCGGCGCGTATCGTTTTAACGAGGCCGCGATGGTCGCCTCCGAAGCGTGGAACACGCGCGTGATCAACATGAACCTGCTCGGCAAAGTTTTGTTGGAAGAACACAACCCGCCGATCAAAATGCTCTTCGTTTATAATTGCAATCCCGTTGCGATTACGCCCAATCAAAATGCCGTGCTCGCGGGTTTGCAGCGCGAAGATCTCTTCACGATTGTTTTTGAGCAAGTCATGACGGACACGGCGTCCTATGCGGACGTGCTCCTGCCTGCGGTCACTTTTCTTGAGCAAAATGAAATCAAAAAAGCCTACGGCAGCTATGCGCTACAATACAGCGCACCTGTCATTCCCGCCCTCGGCGAAGCCAAGCCGAACGAAGAAGTCTTTGCCATGCTCGGGCGCGCGATGGGTTGGAACGACGCGGCCTTTGCTGTGAGCACAAATGATCTGCTGCCTCGCGCGGCACAGGCCATGCGCGGCATGGGCAAAGAAATTTCGTGGCCTGATTTGCAGCAGAACAAAATCGCGTTCTTTGATTTCCCCGGCGCAGCGCCGATACAATTTCAAACCGTTTTCCCGCACACGGCCGATCGCAAAGCCAATCTCGCGCCGGACAATTTGCGCGAACATGCGTATGAATATCTCGATGGCATTGATGGGAATCCGGCCTACCCGCTCGCGCTCATCAGCCCGGCCACGGACAAATCCATCAACAGCACGATGGCGGAATACAATCTCCCGGAGCTTTATCTCATGATGCATCCCGTGGATGCCGCCGCGCGCCATCTTCGGGAAGGCGAAAAGGTTGCGGTGCGCAATCAATATGGCGAAGTGCATTGCCGCCTGCAAATCAGCGCGGAGATTCGAACGGGCGTCGTGCTCATGCCCAAGGGTGCGTGGCGCAAAGCTTCATTGAACGGTCGCACCGCGAATGCGCTCGCGCCGGATACCCTCTGCGCGGTGGGCGGCGCGTGCTTCAATGACGCGCGCGTGGAAGTCAAAAGGTTATAATTGAAAAATGTGGTTACGTTTTTTCCTTATGAAGATACTTCCCCGGAGCTTACGACACGTGTTTGGGGATGGAGCGGTTCCGAGCGCAAGGGGAAATTCTTAAAGAATGACATGTGGTTTGGACGTCATCATTACAAAAAAAGTGTGAGGTTATTGGATGGAAACATTACGTGTGGAAAACGTGAACAAGAGCTTCGGCGCGCTTGAGGCGGTGAAGGACTTGAGTCTCGCGGTGCCACCGGGCACGGTGTATGGTTTTCTCGGGCCGAATGGCGCGGGCAAAACCACGACGATCCGCATGATCATGGAGATCATTTTGCCGGACAGCGGGCAAATTCTCGTCAACGGCCGGCGCAACACTTCTTCCGACGCGCTCGATCGTGTCGGCTATTTGCCCGAAGAGCGCGGCGTGTACCGCAAAATGAAAGTGCGCGAGGCGCTGGAATTTTTCGCGGAGCTGAAAGGCATGAGGCGCCGCACGCACGGACCGAAGATCGACGCATGGATGGAGCGTTTCGAAATGACCTCGGTACGCGACAAAAAACTCGAAGAGCTTTCGAAGGGCAATCAGCAAAAAATTCAGTTTCTCACCACCGTCATTCACGAGCCGGATCTCATCATACTCGACGAGCCGTTCATGGGGCTTGATCCGCTCAATGCCGATTTGGTGAAAGAAGTGATTCTCGAGCAAAAAGCGCGCGGCGCCGCCATCGTGTTTTCCACGCATCTCATGGAATCCGCGGAGAAATTGTGCGATGCGATTTGTTTGATCAACAAAGGGCAAAAAGTTTTGGACGGCGAGGTGCGCAGCGTCAAACGCAACTTCGGCCGCAATCACGTCGCGCTTGGGTATGAGGGCAAGCCCGATTTCCTGGTTGAGCTGAAAAACCACGGTCTGGTTGAGCGCTACAACGATTCCGGCAATCACGTGGAGATTCATTTGCGGAACGCTGCCAGCCCGCAGAAACTGTTGGCGGCGGCGATGCAAAACGTCGAAGTGCTCCGCTTCGAAGTGGTCGAGCCGTCGTTGCATGAAATCTTCATTGCCACGGTAAAAGAAAATTGACCGAAGGAAAATAGCCCATGAACAAAATGTGGACGGCTTTGCGGCGCGAGTATCTCTCGCGCGTGAAAACCAAAGGCTTTATTATCGGCACGATCTTGTTCCCGGTGTTCTTGGCAATCATATTCGTGGTGCCGACGTTGATGATGATGATTAAATCCGACAAGCCCAAACAGATTGCCGTGCTCGATCAAACCGGCGAGATTTTGGATTCATTGCGCGTGTCGTTCAGTGATAAAAACGAGGCGGGCGATCTGCTTTACAACTTGATTCCACATGATGCGCAGGATTTGGAGGCGGCGAAAAACACGCTGTCCGTGAGCGTCGAGGCCGGCGGCTTGGATGGCTACATTGTCATTCCGGCCACGATTTATGACGATGGCGTGGCGGAGTATTACGGCAAAAGTGTAACGAATTTTCAGGAGAATCGCAGCTTCCAAAACGCCATAACGCGCGCTGTCACGGAGAAACGCATCCAACGCAGCGGCTTGGAATCAGAAAAGGTGCGGCAAATGGTGCGCGGCGTGGATTTGCAAACGTTTCGTGTCGGCCCGGGCGGCAAAGAGGAAAAGGATGAAGGCATGACGTTCGGCATCGCCTATTTTCTCGGCTTCTTCATCTACATGGCGATGTTCATCTATGGTGCGCTCGTGCAACGCAGCGTGATCGAGGAGAAAACTTCGCGGGTCATCGAATCCGTGATTTCCTCGATCAAGCCGTTTCAATTGATGGCCGCGAAAATTTTGGGTGTGGGCGCCGTGGGTTTGACGCAGTTTATGATTTGGGCGATTGCGATCGGCCTGCTCTCGCTTTATGGCGTGCAAGCTGCGAGCCTCTTCGCGCCGAAAGCCGGTGCAGCGCAAGGCTTCCACATGCCCACGGTCTCGCTGGGCGTTTTGACTTTCTTCGTTCTGTTTTTTGTGCTCGGGTATTTTCTGTACGCCACCATCTATGCCGGCGTGGGCGCGATGGTCAATTCCGAGCAGGAGGCGCAGCAGCTCATGCTGCCGATCAGCATGTTCATCATCGCGCCGATTTTGTTGATCATGTACGTCATCGGCAATCCCAGTAGCCAAGCTTCCGTCCTTCTTTCGCTCGTGCCGTTCTTCGCACCGATTCTCATGCTCGCGCGCATCGTGGTGGAAACGCCGCCGGCGTGGCAAATCGCTCTGTGCCTCGTCGTGATGGTCGGAACGATTGTCGGATTGATTTGGGTGGTGGGCAGAATCTATCGCGTCGGCGTGTTGATGTATGGCAAGCGCCCCACGCTGCCGGAGATTTTGAAGTGGATTCGATATGCGTGAGAGAAAGAATGTCGTCGCATAAACTTCGAGCATTTTAAATCACCAAGGACACAAAGAAAAATAGGCTCTCTTTGTGTCCTTGGTACCTTTGCGGCAAATCTAGTTGTGGCTCATCCCCATTTCGACAGCTTTATTCCACCCGCCAGCGGCTTCCCTCCGCGCCGTCTTCGATAATGATTCCTGCGGCTTTCAAGCGGTCGCGAATTTGATCCGCCAATTTGAAATTCTTTTCCGCGCGCAGAGAC
>JABWAN010001106.1 GCA_013361015.1 Candidatus Zhuqueibacterota bacterium
AAAAACACGAATACTTCCGCATAACGATCCAAAGCCGAATCATAGAGCGCGCCGAATTTGGTGACACGGTTGGTGGCGCGCGCGACGCGGCCATCGACGATATCGAACGTTCCGGCCAGGAGAATGAGGCCGCCTGCGAGCGGCAGCTTGCCGAACGCGAACACAAATGCAGTAATGACACTTAATATGAATCCCGCAGTGGTAAACCAATTCGGATTCAACGAGTGTGCGATGAAATAATTCACCGCCGGGGTGATCAGGTTCAAATACCAGTTCTTGAGCCCGTCCGGCAGCATGTTGATTTTGATTGCCAATGGAGTACTCACTTGCTGTTGCCTTTATTCTTTTTCCTGCGATTGCGAGAACGAGGTCGGGCCATATGATTACGCCGGTGCTACGTTCCCGTTGTCTCGTTCCTGACGATGAGAGTGCTTTTCTTCTTGGCATCCTTCCACAACGAGCACACATTCTCCTTTTAATGTGCGGTGTGACAGAGTTTCGAGTAATTCCGCAACCCGCCCGCGCCACACTTCTTCATGCAGCTTCGTCAATTCGCGCGCGAGAGCGAGACGGCGATCGCCCCATAGCGTTCGAATGGATTCCAGCGTTGCGGCCACGCGATGCGGTGCTTCGTAGAGCACGATCGTGCGCGGTTCCGCCGCGAGTGCCTGAAAAAACGACTGGCGGCCCTTTTTTGCAGGCGGAAATCCTTCGAAAACGAAGCGGTGGCAGGGCAACCCCGAGAGCACGAGAGCGGGAATCAACGCGGTTGGACCAGGCAGGGCTTCGACGTGAATTTGGTGCGCGAGCGCCGCACGCACGAGATAAAACGCGGGATCAGAGATTCCCGGTGAGCCGGCATCGGTAATCAGAGCCACGTTTTCCCCCGCCAAAAGCCTTGCAAGCAACCGCGGTGTTGCCTCTCTTTCGTTGAAATTGTGATAACTGACCGTCGGTTTATGAATTGCAAAATGTCGCAGCAGGATCGCGGCACGACGTGTGTCCTCCGCCGCAATTAGTTCCACGCTCCGCAGTGTTTCCAGCGCGCGCAGCGTTATGTCCTGCAGGTTGCCAATCGGCGTGGCAACCAAATAAAGTTTGCCGGCCAAGGCTAGAAACGAGTGTATTTTTCTTGAGCGGCTCTCGCGATCTGACGGATTTGCTCCAGATTAGCTTTAATGCGCTCGCTAAGCTCACGATTCTCTTCGGCAAATTTTTTCATAAAAGCTTCGTTTTCTTCAGGACGACTGAAACCGCGAGTGGTTAAATAGTCAGTAAAGGCTTCGTCTATTGAGCGCCCCGCCTTTTGGGCTTGTTCCGCGAAATCGAGAGCAGCTTTGACGTCCAATTTTTTTATTGATTTCTCTTCGACCTTCATGATTCACCTCCACGCATCGCAATCAGTCTTTTTGAAAACTCGAGCAGTTCATCTATTTGTTTCTGCAAAGCCCGGTTGATGGTTTCCAGTTCTTTGATTTTGGCATCCTTGTAATGAATGCGACAGTCAAAAGCAGAGCGCTAATTTTGCCCACAGTTTCTGTCCACTTCATAGCGCCTCCCTTATCACTGATTATCGATCTGCGCCCTTTGCAGCTTGCCCGAGAAATCCACGTAAATAGTCTTGGTCTCGCTGAAAAAATCGTACACCGGCCAGCCGCCCTCGCGATGACCGTTGCCGGTTTCTTTCACGCCGCCGAACGGCATATGCGCCTCGGCGCCGATGGTCGGTCCATTGACATAAGTAATGCCCGCTTCAATATCGCGCATTGCAACAAAAGCCCCGTTCACGTCGCGTGTATAAATTGAAGAACTCAAACCATATTTGGTATTATTCAAAACACGAATCGCTTCTTCGAAATCGCGCACCCTTAAAACTGCGAGCACGGGGCCGAATACTTCTTCTTGCGCGATGCGCATCTCCGGCAGCACATTGCTGAAAATCGTGGGCGTGAAGAAAACTCCTTTGCGACATTCGCCTTGCGTATAAGGCTCGCCGCCGGTT
>JABWAN010001107.1 GCA_013361015.1 Candidatus Zhuqueibacterota bacterium
AGTAACCTTTCCGAAAAATCTTTCGCTTGCAGTAGTTGTTTTTGACAAACAGCTTTGGAGGTGTCAATGAGGCTGTAATCTGCGCGATTGCGGATTTCCTGCGCTTCCAGAAGACATGAAGCATAGGCGCGAGAAATTACTTTTTGCCTCTTGGTAAGATTTTGAGACACCATAGCTTGAACCCACTGATGCCAAAGGTGCCACTTGGGGGCGTGATGCCCTTGTGAATGAGCACGGCAACTGCAGCTTGAAACATCGCATAGTATGCGCGTGAGACGCTGGCATTGCAATAGCCAGCGTTCGAGCACGCCTCTGCTGCCGCCAGGTTTTCTTTTGCTTTCTTCGCGTAGATTTGAGAATCCATCCCTCGCCCCTTTTGTAGAATTGACTCCAGTCCGTTCTTCGTAAACAATTATACAGAAATCTCTCAGAAATACAAACCGTTTTCTCACCCACAGACAACAAAGGCTGCTCTTTCGGAGCAGCCTTTGTGAGAAAACGTCGTTGCAGATTCACGCCCGCATTAGAAGCCGAGCTTCAGCGAGAACATGTTGTTGCTCTCGAAGAAATCCACGGTCCGATAAGCATAGTCAATCGTGATATCCAGACCGGAGGAGAAATACGTGAAGCCGAAGCCGGCGGTGGGGCCAAAGATTTGTTCATCAAGCTCGCCCTTGTCGGAGAGTTCCATACCGCCGCGCGCCGCGAGCCGCACTTTATCCATCTTATAGGCCACTTCCGCGCCGCCGCGATAGCCATCCAACGCCAGGTTGTTATTGGCAAACGTGCCATTGACGTTGTAGCTGAGGCTTTCATTCACGTCGCGCTCATAAGCCATACCGATTTCGATGGAGGTCGGCAATTCCCAGCTGGAGGCTTTGCTTTGATAATACTGCGTCGGACGGCGGCCGTCGCTGGCTTGCGCAAAACGCAGCAACGCCGGACCGTCGAATTTCATTTGCGGGCCGATGTTCTTCAACGCCACACCGAGGTTCACGCCTTTGAAACCGGCGACGCCGCGATACTGAATGCCGACGTCCACTGCAAAGCCGCTGCCCGAGACGCGTTGGTAGTTTTCAGAAATGACTTTGAAAGTACCGCCGGCCGTGATGGCGTCGGTAAATGCGCGGGCGTAGCTAATGCCGAGCGTAATGAAGGTCGGCGCAAAGGTACGGCCGCCAAAGCCTTCGGGATCCTCCGCGGTCGTCAGTGGAATATCACCGAAGTTGAGCGCCTTCACACTGAGGCCCACGGTGCCGAAGCCGCTGAAATTGATGCCAACGGCGCCGTAGTTCACGCTAATGTCGGCGATGTACTTCATGGTGCTGAGCATGCCTTCTGCTGCGCCGGAAACGCGACCGAGGCCGGCCGGGTTCCAATGCAACGCATCAATACCAGAGGCCGTGGCCAAGCTGGAGCCGCCCATGGCCATGTCCCGCGCGCCCACCGGAATAAGCAATTCCGTGGCCGCCGCGGTGCCGATACGCTTGTTCTGCACGCCTTCCACCGTTTGCGCCACGACGCTGCCCAACATGAGCGCCATCGCCACGCACAGGATGAGTGTGCCAAACAGACTTCTATTCTTCATGGTTATAATCTCCTTGATTCAGTTCATTCAAACCTTCCAAACCGGTGTGGCCGGGAAGGTTTTTGTAAACTTTAGAAGGTTTCAAGCACTTCGCCTTCTTGAATGATCGCCAGTTTGAGCACTTTCGTGGCCCCGAGTGCGGGCATATCGACATGTGCGATGTACATGCCGCTCGCCACCGGCAGATTGCTGAGGTTCAACAAGTTCCAGCGGATGAATTGCGAGGCATCGCTCTTATCGAGCCGGGCGACCAATTGGCCCGCCAGATTGAAGATGCGAATCGTAGCGGTTTCCGGCAAATTGTTGAACGTGACGAAGCGCGAGAGACGGGTGGTCTCTTGCGGGTTGAAAGCGAAATATGGGTTCGGGAACACGCCGACATTCTTCGCACTGGCTTGAGCTAAGGCCA
>JABWAN010001108.1 GCA_013361015.1 Candidatus Zhuqueibacterota bacterium
CAGAAGTTTGTTGAATATACGCCCCCTTCTTTATGTGGGAATCTCAAGCTTCTCGTGAAGAAAAGCTCGAACCTTATTTGTTCCGACCGAAACTTCGTCACGATTTGGCGCACGACCGCGTGTATAGCCTGCTCCGATACTTGCTCGGTAGTTTTTGAGGCCGCTTCGATCATTGCAACTACCCTATTCTGTTTATCATTTTGTGAAAAGCTACACTAGGAATCGCAATATCTCAAGCCCTGCCACTTAAAATTCATTGCATCGCAAAAGCTTTTTGCGGATATTCGCCCTCACAAAATTTAGGTGAAAGTATGCCGAAGAAAACCGGTTTTCTCATTTTCGGCGGGGTGCTCGTCTGCCTCGCTGCCGTTTTGCTCTACTCCACTACGGGCGAACAACAGGGCGCCGTGCTGATGAAGATTGCCACCATCAGAGGTAATCACGAGACCGCGGAAATGGTGGTCATCTTGCAAGAAGTCGAGGGCAGTCGCATTTTGCCGATTTCGATCGGGCACGATCAAGCGCTCGCGATTCATCTCGGCCATCAAAAAGTGGCGGCGCCGCGCCCGCTCACGCACGATCTCATGGCGGAAATTCTCGCAGCCGCGCAACTCAAAGTCGAACGCGTGGTCATCACGGCTTTGAAGGAAGGCACGTATTATTCCGAAGTGCTCTTGCAAAACAAAGGCAAGGTGCATCCTCTCGACGCACGACCCAGCGATGCCATCGCACTGTCGTTGCGGGTGGACGCGCCGATTTATGTTATGCCGGAATTGCTGCAAGACGTGCCGGGACTTACTTTATTTGACGACACAGCGCCCATCACGGAAATTGCCGCATGGGGCTTTGCCGTGCAAACACTCACCACGGAATTGTCAAAATACTTCGGCAGCACGGAGGGGCTCTTGATTGCCGACGTCAGTGAAGACGGGCCGTGTGCGCGCGGCGGTGTGTTGGCAGGCGATCTGCTTGTGCGCGTTGATGATCTCGCGGTTAAAAACGTGCAAAGCCTCGTCGATCATATTGCGGCACGCGACTCCTCACAGACCCTGCGCCTCGAAATAGCGCGCGGACGCGAGCACCACAACTTGATGATCACACAAACGAAATAAATCCTCGCGTGACTTTTCTGTTGCTTGCATTTGCTACAGTGATTCTATATTTTCGCAGCGTTTTAACATTGCATCTTTAAGTCGATCCCCTCTTTGTCATTCTGAAAAAAGTTTTCCCACACTGTGACGGTGCTCACAGCGAGGGCAGCTCCTTACAGGGTGACAACATGGATGATGAATACTTTGAAGGAGTCAAGCATGTCGTTTAGGAATTGTGTCCGTGCTCTCGTCATTGTCCTCACTCTCAGTTTTGCTGCAGTACTTGCCTCGGCAGAAACCACGCGTTACGGCGAAGACCTTTCCACCAAAAATCTTGCAGCACACAGCACGTTTCATTACGAATTGACGCGGACGTTGGCGCGCGCCGCGGGTTTTAGCGCGGCGGAAGCAGAGTCACTCGCGGTGGTTAATGAAGCAACGGATGCGGGCAGCTTCACGGGCGAGACCGGCGTGGCGATTACATTGAACGGTACCAAACGCGTGAGCACGAACGGCCAGTACTGGCACTTTGCACGGCGTGACAGCAATAACGCCACAGGCGAATACCTCTATCCGGGAAGCCGCAACACGTGTTCGTATTTTAGCATTCCGCCGCGCACCTGTCCCGGCGATGAACCGGAGTTGGATAAAATCGAAAAGTGGGCGGTGTATGCGCAAGACACACCGCAACCGGGAGTGCCGCAAGTCGCTTTCAATGGCGAAAAAAACTTTCAGCCGGTCGCCGGAAAAAGTCTGCTCGCGCTGGCGATCTATCTGCACGCGCTGGCAGATTCATACTCGCATGAAGCTTGCATGGCCTCGACGCATATTCGCGGCCACAAGCCCAATCCCCCCGAATGCTCCGCGGTGTATTGGCACATCAAAGCGGAGTTCGGCAGCGAT
>JABWAN010001109.1 GCA_013361015.1 Candidatus Zhuqueibacterota bacterium
AAAATCGGTTTGACGCGGCCGGAATTGCAGGCGTTTGTGCAATCATATCTTGCACAACGAGTGAAAAAATGATGAGCCGTCTTTCCTTTATCTTTTCCCTCAAACTAACTTTTAGGAGAAACACGCAATGAAGAACACGATTTTCTGCAGCATGATGGTTCTGGCATTTTTTGCTCTTTCCGCGCCGCTTCGGGCCAACGACGAAAAGCAAGCCGTGATGCGCGTGATCGAAGAGGCATATGTCAAAGGCGTGCACATTGATCCCAGCGGCGAGGCCATACGCAAGGGCTTTCATCCGGAATTTGTCATGTTCGTGCAGGACGGTGAGAAAGTCACAATGGTTACAAGGGACGAATGGATCACGCGCATTGAGGCCAGTAAAGCGAAGAACAGCAGCGGCGCCAAGCCGGTCGTGAAGCACGAGTTTCCGGTGGTGGAAGTCAGCGGCAAGGCTGCGATCGCGAAAGTAGAGTTGTACAAAGACGGCAAGCATGTTTTTACCGATTTCATTTCGCTCTATAAATTCGAAGACGGCTGGAAGATCGTGGGCAAAACTTTCTATCGCCATCCAAATTCGTGAGAAGCTTTCGACGCCGGCACGAGGGTCTCGGGCGGCAAACTAAAACTCCAGAATAGAATGCCCAAACAAAACCGCGTCACTCCCATCGGTGAAATCATCGCGACGCCGGCGCGCGGCATGTTGCTGGGAAACCGTGGCTGCTTGCACAATGCTCGGCAGCAAATTGTTCGTCCGTATCAACTCAAGAGATGGATTATCTGTCGGCTTGCATTTAAAGACCGCCATCGAACCGTCATGACGCCGGGGCAGTATACTGAGTTATTCTTTCTTGACGAAGTGACGGCGCTCGCTGCCGGGCATCGGCCTTGTGCGGAATGCTCGCGAGATAAATTCGAGAGCTTCCGCTTGCATTGGGCACGGGCAAACTCCGAGCTTGCGCATGGAACGAAACCGCTCGCAACTGCGATTGACGAAATCCTGCACCGAGAAAGATGCGGGCCATTGCGACAGAAAGTGACTTATGCTGAGAAGCTGGGGGCTTTGCCGGAGGGAAGTTTTGTGAGATTAGAGAACGGGCAGGCGTATCTCGTCATTCAGCAGGCTTTGTTAGAATGGCATCCCGAGGGCTATAGTTCAAGCATGGAGCGGGCGCCCGACCGCATCGTGCAAGTGTTAACCCCGCGTTCTATTGTAAGAGCACTCGCGGCCGGTTATCGCGCCATGCTTCATCCTTCCGTGCCGAAAAGAATTACGGATCACTTACCTTAACGCTTGTCGGCGCCTCGGGAGGAATATTGTCCAACCCAATTCCTCCCGGCGGAACAATCCAGCCTTCCTGCTGGGAGAGGTCGATCAAGTATACATCTTCCGCAGCGCCCAATTCCCGCCAATTACTCGAAAACAAAATGTACCTGCCGCTGCGCGAAGGCACAGCGTTTGGTTGATCCCAATAGTTGTTGTACGAGTAATCGCCCACCGAAAACCTCTGGCTACGATGGTGCGCTACGCGCCGCACTTCACGCGAGCCATCCAGCTTCACCGCAAAAATCTCGTCATCAAACGGATGCGCTTTGCCCTCGGCATAATGCTCCGGCTTGCCATACGTGCTCACGATGGCCCAGCCCGGAGCCTCGTAATTGCGGCACGAGATCAAACGCGAAAGCCCCCAAGCAAATCCCAACAAATCTTTCTTGCTACCATCAGCCAGGCGATACGCCTCCAAATGCCGTTGCCGGTCGGGAAAGCTCGACTCGGCATTGTCGGTCACATACACCTCATGGCCTTCACCATCATATCCCAGATCCGCGTGATCGCTGAAAGGATAGTAACCGCGCGCCACATACTTCACCTCCGGCAGTGCATACACATCTAAACCCTGCCATTGCTCCTCGCCATGCGGCGTTCCCACCAACACGATCATGTATTTTCCCGACGGCGAAATCGTCACCCAATCCACCTCTTTCCCGGTGGCG
>JABWAN010000080.1 GCA_013361015.1 Candidatus Zhuqueibacterota bacterium
GGCTTACCCGGGTTTCAATTCATTCAAGACCCGGTGGAATATCGCAGCCGCACGCACCATTCGAACTTCGACGTTTATGATCAACTCGCAAAGAGCGATTTGATGCAAGCCTCGGTAATCATGGCCGCGTTCGTTTACAATGCCGCGATGCGCGAGGAAAAACTCCCGCGCAAAGAATTGCCCAAACCGGAGCCAAGCACGCAAACGACCATGCGATTCTGAGCGAGCACTCGGCTAGATTATGGGCAGCGTTCGGAATTTGCGTGAACCGCTCACAATGTCATTCGAGAAAAGTCGCCGTTCGGAACGCTCCCAATTTCGTCATTCCGAGTCCCACGTGCGGGGCTCGGAATGACATTAATGATTTTTCGACAGAATAATTGTTCATCGCAGCCGGCGAATTGTCCTGGCATAAATTTGTGACTTCACCCACCAACAATCCCCACTGAAATTTTTCGGCGCGGCCAGCACGCCGGCGGCTTGTGAGCGAATCTTCATTATCCCGTCCGCACATCATATTGGCTCATCCGACTCGGCGAGCAGCCTGCGTTGCGCTGCAATCCGCACGCGCACGCGTCGATACGTTTGCGCGCCCACTTTGATGAGATGCACTGCCAGCCTGCGCAGAAAGAAAAAGGCGACAAAAATCAGCAACGGCAGCAAGACTCTCAAAACACCAAGCGCGTTATTGTTGCTTTGCAGGAGGTGCAGCAGGTTGCGAACGAGGGCGGTGTGGATCTGCTCGATGGCGAAGCTCGCGGCCTCCGAGGTGATGAAATACCCCAAAGCCATTTCAAGAAATTCTCCCTGCAATTCCTGCGCTTTGTGGCGCATGATGCGCTTCCAACGCGGCGGCGATTGCGCTAGTTTGATCTTCATACGCTTTTTGAGTTAGGTTGATGGCCCACTTTTGTTGGTTGTGCCTTTCACTTTAAATAGACGCAAGTGCTAGACCAAATCGAAAGAATAAATCGGGCGACCTGTTCGATCGTGCAATCTCAGTTATTTGAACTGGAAAGAGGACAGTGGGAGACCAGCCAGTTTTATTGAACTGATGAGGAATATCAAGAGAAGTGTGGGGAATTCCAGGCAAGTTTGCTTGCGCAGGCACTTCTGCGCGAATCAGAAGGCGCGCCACATAAGATGGTGATCATCCGCAAACATGTGAACACTTTAGCTCGTACAGTTATTCGGTCAGCAAGTGATGGGTTTTCGCCATACGATTGTCGGCCAGTGACTACAGTTGCAGGCAGGGAAAAAGCGGAAGGATCAGTTCGTGAGATGCAATAATAGCAATTTAGGCAAAGTGGGTTTGTGTACGTGAGATTGGTTTGTTTTTAGCATAAGCAGAATCACATTAAGCGAGTGGCGCCAATAGTTGCGCATGCCTGCCGTTAATGGGCAGCCGCTTGCGGACTTCGAACGAAGAGAGATCGCGGCGATCCATGGTAAGCGTGCGCCGCTTTACCAGCGTCAAGAAACTTTTCAAACCGCGCGCTTCACGCATCGCGTTGAGTTCCTGAAAATAGTCGTAGTATTCGGGGGATACGATCGCCATGTGAATATGCTCGCGCAACTCCGGCGCTTCCAGGTAATCTTGCTGTAATTCCTCCATGCGCTGCAAGCGTCGGATCTGATATCGATGGCAGTCGACGTTCTGGTGAAGAAATTCCGCCAGTTTTTCAACGCGCACTTCATACGGCCGCACGAGATACTTTTTTTGCTTGTTCGCAAAATCATCCGTGCTGACGTAAATCCACACTCGTTCGGCAAATTCAAAAGCAAGGCGAATATACTCTTTGTGGCCGGCGTGCAGAGTATCGAACGTGCCGCCGATTGTGGCGATGCGTTCTGGATGTATGCTAAAAGGCACCACTGTGCGATTTCCATGGCGAAATTAAGCTCTGCTTGCGAACGGACTTCCTGTCCATGCAAGTGCGTTTAGAAATACGATCATCTATACACACAGAGCACGGCAAACGCAGACTAGCGTCGAATCTTCCAATGCAGGAAAAATCCCCGCGCTGTGCTCTTGGATTTTAGCAAGGAGAGTTACACAGGATGAGCTAGTTCCTGAGCGCGATCTTTTAAGGCTTATGGAGGAGGTGTCCATGTCGAGCGGTCTTTTGCAGTTGGACGGTCACCTAGTTAAGGAAATCATCGACAGTGTGGTGCGGATTACGCAAGCCGATCGTGCCTGTATTTTACAGTACGATCCCGCCGCGCAACGCTTGCGTTGCCGTTACGGCACCGAGTGTTCCTGTTATCATGAAGGTTTCTATCCGCTGTGCGAGTCTCCGCTAACAGACTCTTCGTGCAACCAGCCTGAAAACTCCTCTGCAAACGGAACCGCCACTGCTCTCCACGACTCTTCAGCAACAGCAAACACCGGGGGCGATCGTGTCTCTTCGCAAATGCTCATTCCTCTCAAGCGGTCGCCAGGTTCTCCGCTGGGGATGTTGATCTTGGCGCTGCGTCCGGCCACACCACTTCCACAATGGGGGCTGGAAGTGGTCAGTGCCGTTGCCGAGGAACTCTGCACGTTGGTGTTGCGGGAATCACAAAAGCACGCAGACAGCGCACGCATGATCCGAAAGCTCGGGCTTTTGTCCGAAGCACACAACGTGTTACTGGCAGAGTTCGAAAACAAATCCCTTGAGCAAAAACTCGATCACGTTGTCGCCAAGGCTGCGGAAATTTTGGAGGCCGAGCTTTGCAGTTTGTGGTTGGTACGAGATGGGCAAATCTGCCTCGAGACAAGTTACTCGCAGGAAGGCCGGGCCTTCATTAAAAGAAAACTAGCCTATCCCATTGTGGACGGTCCGCAGATCGGCATGACCAGCCACATTGCCTTCCACAAAAAAGTCTTCAATGCTTACGGGGAGGCCATTGACCATCATCCCGCCAGGAATCCTGAAAAGCCCGTTGACTTTCTCGCCTCGCAAAAAATGTATTCCGAGCTGGCCTATCCCATCTTGGATGGGGAAAAGCTCTTGGGCTTTCTCTTCGCTTATAACAAGCTCGATGCGGCGCACCAGCCGAGCGCAAACGGCGGTTTTTCGGAGGAGTTTGATGAGCCCATCATGAAAATTCTCACCACCAAGCTCCGTATCTCGATCAAAAACGCTTTGCTCATGAAAAAATTGCGCGACTATGAGTCGATTGTGGAAAGCACGCCCGACCCGGTGGTGATGTGCGCGCGCAATGGCGACATCTCTTATATGAATCCCGGCGCAAAGAATCTCTTTGGAGATTTGGTCGGCACCAACGTAGTGGAGCGTTATCCCGCTTCGGAATTGCAAACCGGCGAAGACAAGGCCAAAGAAATTCGCATGCTGGCGCGGCGCAGCAAGGATCATCGCCTCAAAAATTTTGAAACCGAATTTCTGAGCAAGAGCGGCGAGCGCATTCCACTCAGTTTGTCGGCCAGTATTTTGCCGGACGGCGGCACGGTTGGAATTGCCAAAGACTTGCGCGAGATCAAAGCGGTGCTGGCCATGGGACAGGCACTGTTGAGCACGCACAACGTCGAGGAGATTTTGCGCCAAATCACTGCGGTGTGTTTGCGTTTGCCGAAATGCAAGCGCGCCTATTTCAAACACTATGACGAAAAAACCGACCGTTTGGTCTTTCACGCCTTAAGCTCCAAGGATCCGCACGAGCAATTTCCCCAAAACTCCACACCCAAGCATCAAGGTTTGTCCGGGTACGTCTTCGAAACGCAGGAGCCCGTCAACAGTGCGGATGTGACGGCTCTACCCGCGGATCGCTATCACGCGCTGTTCGGCGATGTCAAATCCGAAGTCGTCGTGCCGATTACTTACTTCGACAAAGAGCTCAACGGCTCGCACACATTGGGCGTGCTCTGTGTCGATAGCAGCGAGTTGGATGCTTTCTCCAGCAATGATTTCGACTTCGTGAAAACGCTCGCCAACCAAGCCGCCGTGGCGTTGGAGAATGCCAATCTCATCGTCTCCAAAAATAAAATCATCGCCAAGCTGCGCGCGTTCGATCGTGTGCAGCAGGCGGCCACGGGAAAAGATCCGGATTTTATGCAGATCTGCGCGAGCGTGTTAGATGCCGTGGTTTATGAATTGGGGTTCGATTATGCCACCATGTCGAAAGTCGATCATGCACAGCATCGCATCGGAACGGTTGACGGCCGCAACGCGCCCGAGGAATTCTTAAAGCTCGCGTGGCATTCCCTGGACAGCAAAGACATTCAATCCTGGGTGGTGCGCCACCGTTCCACGGCCGAGCTGAGCGGCTGGGATGAAAGATTGGACCGCGAGATTTACGAAAAATTCGATCATCAGCGCTTTGTGCGGGTCATCATTCCCATTGTGGCGCGCGGCGAGGTGCTAGGCACACTGGAAACCGGCTACGAAAAATCCCGCAAATCCGAGATTGCGCCCGACGAAAAGGAAACGCTGGAGCGCCTCGTTAATCTCGCGCGCATCGGCATCGAGCAGGCCACGCTGCTCAAAAAGATGAAGGAAGACTTGGCGCTGCGCACCGAATTGGAGATGCAGCTCGACGCACTCAATCAAGCCAGCTTGGAGATTCTCAATGCGACGACCGAGAAAGAGGCCATGGAAGACATCTTCGCCAGCCTGAAGAGCATCGGTTATGCGCAAGGCATGCTCTCGCTCGTCAATGAAGCCACGGGGATGCTGGAAGGCAAATACGCTGCGGGCGAGAATTGGAAAGCTTTGGTGGGGCCGACGCATTACGATTTGAAAAGCAGAAACGTTTTGGCGCAGGCCATCCGCACCAAAAGCCCGATTTCGATTCAAGATTGTGCGAGTGATCCGAATTGCGATCCGGCATTTCGCGAATTGATGAAGAAGTCCGGCATTACCGCACAATACATCATTCCGCTCATCGTCAAAGGCAAGGCGATCGGCACCCTGCAAATCGGGCTATCGGATAAGCCGGAGCTGGTGCGGGAGGAAGAGGCGATTTTCCGCAAACGCATGAAGGTGGTGGAAACGTTCGCGTGCCAGGTGGCCGTTGCCATTCGCAACATCCGCGACATCATCACCATCGACCGTTTGGAATCGAACATCGCAGAGACGGCGCACGAGTTCCGCAGCCCCTTGCACAACATTATGGCGCAAGTCGGCGGCTTGAAAGATTTTCTCGAACAGAGCCGCTCCGACAAGCTCATCGACCAATACGTGGGCGTGATCGAAGAAGAAATCTTGCGCGCAAAACGGCAAATGGACAACACGCTGCTGCTCAGCGAGCGCACCCGCGAAAAGCTCGAGTATGTGCTCAAACCCGGCGCTCTGCAGGAAGTGATCGAGTTCTGCACGAGCGCTTATAACATGCGCGCATTGGAGCGCGGCTTGCGTTTTGTTATCAAAGACAATGTGAAGCGGCTGCCGCGCATAGCGTTCGACCGGGACCGTATGGAGCAAGCCTTCACAAATCTGATCGACAATGCCGTCAAGTATTCGCACTTCAATCAACTCATCGTCATCAACGGTTTTGACGACGGCGCAAATCTCAATGTCGAGATTACCAATCGCGGCCTCGGCATACCGGTCAGCGACTACGAGGTCATTTTCAAAAGTTTCTCTCGCAGCAAAGTGCGCGATAAAAGGCGCTATATTTCCGGCACCGGCCTCGGGTTGAAAATTTGCCGTGAGATCATACAGCGGCACGGCGGCGAGGTGCACGTCAAAAGCGAGCCGTGTTCGAAAAATCCCGTGAAGGTTAAAGAGTTTCAGGATTTTCTCACGACCTTCCGCATCACATTACCCAAAACGCGCCGGGAGCATTGAGCATGAAGTGTATTCTCTTTGTGGAAGACGAGCCTTGGGGCGTCAATCCCTATTTCAACAGCCTGGAACGCAAAGGCTACGCGTGTGTCTCGGCGCAGAGCGCCGACGAAGCCGTGCGCCATTTGCGGCGTGAAAAATTCGATTTGCTTTCACTCGATGTGATGTTCGACGCCGGCACAGTCTTAGGCAGCCACACGGACTCGGCGCGTACCGGTATTCATTTGCTGGAAATGATTCGCGAGGCCCAAATTCCCAATTGTGATCCCCAGCTCAAAGTGGTTGTGCTCACCGCCGTGGATTATCCCTGGGTGGAAGAGCGCATGAAAAAGCTCGGCGTGTTGGCTTACTTAAAAAAACCGGCGCTCTTCGACAAGGTGATTGCAGCGTATGTAAAAGCTTTGGAGTGAGGGAGTGGTGGAGTCATGGAGTGATGGATTTTTGGATCGGTGGATTGTTGGATTGAGGCACTAGGCTTCAACGTTTAGTTGACAGCTCCCCCTCGACCCGTCATTCTGTATGAACCTTCCTTCGTGCTTGGCGCTGTGCCCGTTTCGCCGGGAAGTTCCTTAGGATGACAGCAAGCAGGCGGGGCGCTCAATCCATCGATCTAGCAGTCCAACACTCCATCACTCCCAAACTCCGCCACGCCCAAAATCCATCAATCCCAAACTCCATCATTCTGGAAATTTACCGATCCATGTATACCAATCCTTTCATCTACAAGCGGCCATTGCAGCCCGGCGCGGACGATCTCATCACGATTGATCGTCCGATCCTGCTTGCGAAAGCGCTCGCCGGCCTGAAATTCGGCCATTGGTATTTGGTGTGTGGCGGCAAGAAAATCGGCAAAACCAGCTTTCTGCTTTCTCTCATGCACGAGTGCCGGCACCGCGGCTTGGGGTATCACTTCACGCTGGCAAAAGCCGAGGAGTTGCAGCAGTTTCACCTCGCGGAACTGTATGCGATGATTTGCCAGCGCCTGGCGGAGCAATTTCCGGAACGTGCTTTGGTAACACCACCTCTGCCCAGCCTGTATGATTTCAAAGAAACACTCATCGCGGCGGCGGAAGGCCTGCCCGCGGAAGAAAAAATCGTGATTGTGCTGGACAGCATGGATACGCTGCCGAAATATCTACTGCAAGAATTTTTTCGCGGGTTGCTACACTTGCACCAACTGCAGGCGACCAACAAGCCGCTCGCGCAAGTCCAGTTCATTATCGGCGGCATGTTGAACACGAACGACACACAGTTCGAGCACGGCCATTCACTCAGTGAATATGCCATGCGGGTGATGCTTGAAGACTTTCGTTTGGAAGATTTCGGGATTATGATGCGGCGTGTGGCCAAGGCGCACGGCATTGCCTACGAAGACGGTTTTAGCCGCATGCTTTACGAATACACCAGCGGCGCCGGTTATCTCGTGCAAAAAATTTGCTATCGCTTGCTGGAACGCGCGTTCTTACGCCACGAAACCCCGGCGTTCTCATTGAAGCAAGCCGAGGCCGCACTCGAGAGCATCGTTAAAGAAGGTGAAACCAACGTCGAGATGGTCATCACCCAAATCGAAAAGGATAGCGTGCTAGTCGAATGTTTGATGCACGTGGTGCGCGTCGGCACGATCGGCTCCAGCAAGTTCGATCCCAATCTGAAAGCGCTGGTGGCGCTCGGTGCGCTCACGGAACAAAACGGTTTCTATCGCGTGCGCAATCGCATCTATGAAAACGTATTCCGCGACTATTTTACCACGGAGCGATTGGCCAATCTCTATTTCTCCCAGCAAAAGTACGAGCGTGCGAAAGACTTGATCGCGCAGGCGACGACCGAGCAAGTGGATGCCAAAAACGCTTTGCAAGCGTTATTGGGAAACATTCAAACCCTCGGCACGAGCCTCGAACACGGCAACATCGTGCGCGGCATCATCGAAGCGTTTATGAACGTCGTGGACAGCACGAAAAATTGCTCGTTAATGCTGCTGCATTCGACCGCCAAAACTTTGCGCATTGCAGATGCGATCGGATTGAGCACGGAGGAAGTGCAAAATTTCGAATTGCCTTTGGGCAAAGGCGTAGCTGGGTGGGTGGCGCAAGCCGGGCGCTATCGCGTGGTGCGCGACGTGACCGACGAGATCGAATGTCCAGACTTCGTGCATCGCGAGGCCGCGGCTCGGCAAAATCTCGGTGCGATGGCATGTTTTCCGATCAAAGCCGGAGGTGCCGTGGTCGGGGTCATCAGCCTGTGTTTGGTGAAACCGCGCAGTTTCAGTAGCAGCGAAATAAAAATGCTCGAGGCCTTGGCTGCCTATGCTGCGCTCGCTTTGCAGAATACGCGCTTGCACGAAAACCACACGAGGTTCTTCGATCAGCTCGCACAGGTGCGCGCACTCGTGCAAGAGGCCGGCCAACATACGGAGCTGGATTCCATTGTCCCCAAGATAATCGCGGTTGCCAAAGAAATCATGGAGGCAGACCAGGCGGGTGTGATCTATCGCACCTCGAATTCCGGCGGTTGGCTGTTTCGCCCGGCGGAGAGTTTTGCCGGGCTGCCTGCAATTGCAAAGGGCGAAAGTATTGCCAGCCGTGTTCTGCAAAGCGGGCGAGATTATTTCTGCGCGCGTGTCGAAGAAGACGAGCATTGCTTGCCAATGTGGCAAGACATGAAGTGGGAATGGGCCATCCCGTGTAATTTGGATAATGAGCCGCACGGCTGTCTGGTTGTGGCCGGCGAGAAGCCCCTGCACTTGACACCCGAGCACCGCCATCTCACGGCGATGCTCGCCGATGCCGTGACGATCACATTGCGCAACAAGCGCCTGTTCGGCATCGCGGAAAAGACCACGCAACAAGTCATCACCGCTCACGTTATCGGCGAGACGCTGAGCCACGAAAACAGCTTGCAGGAAATTCTCAATCTGATTGCAGCCGAGTGCCTGAACGTCGTCGGGCGCGATCAGAAAGTTGCTTTCGTGTGGATCAAGGACAGCGAACGCCGCAAGCTGATTTTGAAAGCCGCAGCCGGAGAAGCTTTCGGCCGCGAAAAAATTGGCCGGACTCTCGGCTTGCAACAGGCAAGCTTGGTGGTCTCCGTGCTCAATAATCGCAGGTATCGTCTCGTGCCAGAGGTCAGCGAATGCGAAGAGTATCGCCCGACGCATCCGGATATCAAATCCGAGTTTGCAATCCCGCTAGTTTTTCGCGAGGAGACTTTGGGGGTGATCGACTTGCAGAGCTTGTCGTCCAATGCTTTCGACGAGCGCGATCTCGATGCATTGCTGGCCATTGCACAACAAGCTGCCGTGGCGATCAAAGTCGTAACTTTGTGCGATATTCAGCTCAAAGAATTGCAATCGCTTTATGATCTCGGCACCAAAATCAGCTCGACGCTCAACGCGGAAGAAGTGCTGCGCATCATTTGCCGTGAAGGCTTGAAAGCGATCGGCGCCGAAAACCGCAATCTGCTCGTGCAGTTGCTCGATCCTGCGACCCAGATGCCGGCAGCTCATGCGAGGCGAGGCGTCAATGCGACGTTGCATAAGACGCGCGGGCGCCGCATCAGCGGTCGCGAAAGCTGGGTGATTGCAAACAAACGGCATTACCTCAGTCCGGAAGTGAGCCAGGACACGCTCTATCAGCCCACTTCACCGCAAATCAAATCGGCGCTGTTTATGCCGGTCGTGTTCGATGACCAGGTGGTCGGACTTATTACGATGGAGAGCGTGCGGCCGGACGATTTTGGCGAGGCCGAGCTGCGGCTTATCAAGGGCATTGCCAATCAAGCCGGCATCGCGCTGGCCAACGCCCGCTTGAATGAGAATCTGGCGAAAGCGCAAGTGGATTTGGCCAAGGCCTTAGAGACCGCCGCGATTGAAGAGGTTGTGGCCGGATTGACGCACGATATCAAAGGCTGCTCTTCGCTCATCGCGGGCGAGACGCAGTGGCTCGCCAAGCTGGAGCGCGAGCACAAGCTGCATATGGATGAAATCAAAAAGGCCTTGCTCCATATCGACTCCTACGTGAAAAGAATTGAAGAAATCACCGGCGGCCTGAAGAACCGCGCTTACCGTTTGCCGCCGCAATTGCGCCACTGCAATTTGCGCGAGCTGGTCGATGAAGCCGTGCAAATGGTCGCTACACGCGCTACGCGCCAATCCGTGGAAATCCGCAAGGACTTACTCGGCCTCGAAATTCAACTCGACGTCGATCACGGCCGTTTGGTGCGCGCCATTTTCAATTTGCTCACGAATGCCTTGGACGCTATGCCGGAGGGCGGGAACCTGCAGATCAGCGCGAAGCATGAAGGCACGCAGATACGCCTCGCGATTTCCGATTCCGGCACGGGTATTCCCGAAGAGTTACACAACAAAGTCTTGCAGGCGGGCGTTTCCACCAAGAAGCGCGGTTACGGCTTGGGCTTGGCGCTCACCAAGCGCATCGTCGAGGTCGATCATCGCGGCAAGTTAAGCCTGCATAGTCGCGTCGGAGAGGGTACGACCATTGAAGTGTGTTTGCCGTTGGATTTGATCAAGCGCCAAAACGAGAATGGCAAAGCGACTCCGCCACCGCGAAGAGTGCCGGCACGTCTGCGTGGCAAAAATGCGCCCACCGGCGACATTCTCGTCGTCAATGATGACGTGCTCATGCTGGAAAAGATCACGCGCTTCTTGCGCAGTGCCGGCCATCGTGTGCTCGGGGTCGAGTCCGGCAAAGAAGCCGTGTTGTGTTGCCGCGAAAACAATTTTGAAGTCATCGTGCTGGACTATCATCTGCGCAAAGACGACAGCAGCACGCAGACCGCAGTCGATTTCGTGCCCGATTTGAAAAGACTCTTGCCGGAAACGCCCATCATACTCACTTCGGCTTCATTGGATCAGCTCGGCACACCGGAAATGTTTTGCGACTTCTTTTTAGAAATCAATCCGTCGTTTTGGCGGCAGATTCTCGACTTCGTCCATCAATGTTTGGCAATCAAGCTTTCCTTGCAACAAAAAAGAATACGACAACTTCAAACCCAAAGCGAGGGGCTATGAGCGGAATCAAAGTGCTGATTGTCGATGATGAGCAGGCCACCTGCGACCAACTCGCGCGCTGGCTCAATCATGAGGGTTTCAAGACGCAACAGGCCGGCACTGCCAAGGAGGCGCTCGCGCAGATGCGCAAGAGCAACTTTACGGTCGTGCTCTTGGACATGATCCTGCCGGATCGCAACGGTCTCGAGGTGCTCGCCGAGCTGCACCGCGATTATCCCGACGTTTGCATCATCATTCTCACGGCCTTTGGTGAGGAAGATTCGCCGGCCAAAGCGCGCGCGGCCGGCGCTTTTGATTTTTTCCCCAAGCCGATTCATTTCGAGAGCCTCTGCCACCGCATCGATACGGCCGTGGAATTGTACCGCGACAAGTGCGCACAGGAATATCAAAGCGCAGAAGCCAAACGGCTCTTTCAATGCGAAAACCTCATCGCCAAGAGTGAGGCGATGCGCCAAGTGCTCGACACCATTCAGAAAATCACGCGCACGGAAGCCACCGTACTGATTCACGGCG